>JAHAWW010000116.1 GCA_018383375.1 Prevotellamassilia sp.
GTGCGGACTACCAGGGTATCTAATCCTGTTTGATACCCGCACTTTCGAGCCTCAGCGTCAGTTGCACCCCGGACACCTGCCTTCGCGATCGGAGTTCTTCGTCATATCTAAGCATTTCACCGCTACACGACGAATTCCAGCATCCCTGTGTGCACTCAAGAAAAACAGTATCAACGGCGAGGTACGGTTGAGCCGCACGATTTTACCGCTGACTTATCTCTCCGCCTACGCTCCCTTTAAACCCAATAAATCCGGATAACGCCTGGACCTTCCGTATTACCGCGGCTGCTGGCACGGAATTAGCCGGTCCTTCTTATGACGGTACCTGCAACGTCGGTCACGACCGACGAATTATTCCCGACTGAAAGCAGTTTACAACCCATAGGGCCGTCTTCCTGCACGCTACTTGGCTGGTTCAGGCTTCCGCCCATTGACCAATAATCCTCACTGCTGCCTCCCGTAGGAGTTTGGACCGTGTCTCAGTTCCAATGTGGGGGACCTTCCTCTCAGAACCCCTACCCATCGTCGCCTTGGTGGGCCGTTACCCCGCCAACTAGCTAATGGGACGCATCGCCATCTCATACCGATAAATCTTTATACAAACCACCATGCGGTGACTTGGAACCATGGGGTATTAATCTTGCTTTCGCAAGGCTATCCCCCAGTATGAGGCAGGTTCGATACGCGTTACGCACCCGTGCGCCGGTCGCCGGCAAACTAAGCAAGCTTAATTCCCGCTGCCCCTCGACTTGCATGTGTTAGGCCTGTAGCTAGCGTTCATCCTGAGCCAGGATCAAACTCTTCATTGTAAAATATTATAATAAATTGTTTTTCCGTTTGACTCTTGGGATAGAATTGACAGTACTTATTTTTACCCGAGTCTGTCATTGCTGACTGACTCTGTCTTGTACCTCTCTCAAAGTTTTATGTGAAGTCTTTCAAAGAACTCTTTCTTAGTGGCCTCGCGGTTGAGGCGGTGTGCCTTGTTCCGTTTAGCGAGTGCAAAATTACACACTTCCTACATATCCTCCAAACATTTCTGCAATTATTTTTCATAGAAATTTTCAACAGAATTCGTAAGGTATTGAGAAACAACCACAAAGATGCTGAGTATTTTTTGAAGTTTTTTGCGTACTAATCCGCAGATTAGCAATAAAAGGCCTCAAACTGGGCCAATAGTTTGTTAGGCGACGTGGCTCAATGGCGTGTGGCTGAAATGGATTTGTATATATTTCCTTAGGCAAAGCACACCAGTAATTGTATTCAGGCAGTGCTATGACAGCCGTCACAGTCATACGCGCGCACGCGTATATTATATGTATAGGTAAATAGCGGGTATGTTTTACTCGTTTTTGGTCTTGAGTCTAAAGTCTCTTGGTTTAATGAGACTTGACCGGGGATGAGAATGACGAAATGAACGTAATAGAAGAAACAGAATGAGCGAAAAACAGTGGTTGGCCGTGCATTATCTAATGATTAATCCCTACATTTGCATTTATGAAAGGCGGTGTGTCATAATAGCCAATCTGCTGCGTTGCTATCGGATTTGGGCTTGGTCATGTACTTCAGTTCACTCCCTGCGCCCTCATCCTTTGGCGCCTTGCATCTTAGCCATTCTGACGCACCTTCAAGGCTGTATCCAAATGTGTATTTTGACACACCCTCCCCAACCTTCAATATCCACACTATGCGCAAAATCGCCACAATTTATAGTTTGCTGTTTGTTTTGGCCGCTGGAATTATTGCCGGCAGCCTGCAGAGTTGTCAAGGTTCGATGAAACACATAGTCGGTGCCGACCGCGACGACCATGGCTGTATTGCCTCTGCCGGTTACACTTGGAGCTATGCTCTTCACGACTGTGTGCGCATCTGGGAGGTGGGCGAAGAATTAAGCTACGGGCAAAACACCATCAGCCTTGTGTTTAGCACCGACTCACTTTTTGCCGAACTGTTTGGCAAAGACGAGTTCCACGTGATATGTCGCAAGAAAAAAGGCGAAAGTTTATGGGTGGCGCGTCAAACGGGTGAAAAGGTGTACATTCGTAATGGTGTGACCACAGCCGAAACGCGTAATGGTGTGTTCACCCGCACACCCGGCAAGTAAATCGTGCCGGCGCCAAGCGCTTTCCAATCCCTTACATCAATTAACGAGCGGATAAACTCTGAACTTTACACCACGTGGCACTACATATTCGCCATCAATCCGTTGTAGATATAGAGCAGACAGGCCAGGTTCTATACAACCGGCCACGTCCCTCCATACCGTATTATTCGGCCGAACCGTCAGAAGCGGTTTGGCCGTTCCAGTTTTTAAACGGATTTTTGCGCAGCTGAGAGTTGTAATAGCGGCGGTCTCCTGTCACTTCTTTGCCAATGAAGTCGGGTTTGATGAAGAACTCGTCTGCACGGCTCAGTTCGACCTCAGCCACGACGAGTCCGGCGTTTTCGCCAAAAAACTCGTCCACCTCAAAGGTATGATTTCCTGCGGGCACAAGCCATCTCACCTTGTCAACGATGCCCGGTTCGCAGAGAGCGAACAGCGACAAAGCCTCATCAAAAGTGATTTCTTTCTCAAACTCATAGCGTGAGAGTCCATTGTCTCTTGATGGGCCTTTGATGGTGAGATAGGCTTTGGTGTCTCTGAGTCGCACGCGCACTGTGCGTCCACGCTCGCTACAGATATAGCCCTGCTTGATGCGTGTCGACGAAGTGGCTTGCGTTTTATAATCGCCTTTGACGAGGAACTTACGCTCTATTTCGAGTCCCATCTATCAATTGAAGAAATAATAGTAGATGCAAATGAAGATGACCACCATGGCGATTAGGCCGATGAAGATTCCATTGACCACACGGCGTGCCTGTTCAGCTTCGCGTTTGTTTCGTGCGTTGATTTTGGCTTTGTGTTTTGCTTTCATGGCTGTATGATTTGAGGTTGGTTTAAGGGCTTGTTAATCGGCGTCTTGGCCGGAGAATTCCATGAGATAGGATTTGATGAAGCCATCGATTTTGCCGTCCATCACACCGTTGACGTCGCTGGTCTGGTAGCCGGTGCGGTGGTCTTTGACGCGGCGGTCGTCGAACACATAGCTTCTAATCTGGCTACCCCACTCAATTTTCTTTTTCCCGGCTTCGATTTTGGCTTGTGCAGCTTTGCGTTTTTGGAGTTCTCTGTCATAGAGTTGTGAGCGAAGCAGTCGCATGGCGTTCTCACGGTTTTCCAGCTGTTTGCGGCTTTCGGTGTTTTCGATGAGGATTTCTTCTTCCTCGCCGGTGTCTGGGTCTTTATATTGGTAGCGGAGTCGCACACCGGTCTCCACTTTGTTGACGTTCTGGCCGCCCGCACCGCCAGAGCGGAAGAGGTCCCAACTTATTTTTGAGGGGTCTACATACACCTCGATGGTGTCGTCGACAAGTGGTGTGACGAAGACCGAGGCGAAAGAGGTCATACGCTTACCCTGGGCGTTGTAGGGCGAAACGCGGACGAGGCGGTGCACACCGTTTTCGCTTTTGAGATAGCCATAGGCATAGTCGCCTTCGATTTCCATCGTCACGGTTTTGATGCCGGCCTCATCACCGTCTTGCAGGTTGGAAATAACCACCTTGTAGCCTTGAGCTTCAGCATAGCGCATATACATACGCATAAGCATCGAGGCCCAGTCTTGGCTCTCTGTTCCACCGGCACCCGAGTTGATTTTGAGCACACAGGCCATACTGTCTTCTTCTTGGCGCAACATATTCTTGAGTTCGAGCGCTTCGATGGCTTCGATGGCTTGGGCATAGTTGGTGTCCACCTCTTCTTCGGTGACCATTTCATCTTTATAGAAGTCAAAGGCCAGTTCCAGTTCGTCCACGAGCATTTTTACGTTTTTATATCCTTCAATCCACTTCTCGAGTGTCTTGACTTTTTTCATCTGCTCTTCGGCTTTTTTTGCATCGTCCCAAAATCCCGGCGCTTGAGTGCGGAGTTGCTCTTCTTCGAGTTCGATGGTTTTGGCGTCAATGTCAAGATAGCGATTGAGTGCGTCAACGCGGTCTTTGGCCTCTTTGAGTTGTTCGATTGTAATCATTGGTTTTGTGTTGTGTCTGCTGGTGTGAATATGTCGGGCCTTATGAATTAATGTGGTAGGTTTTCGGCCTCTTCATACATGTCGTTGATTTCTTTTTCGTATTTGCGATACACCACTCGACGTTTCACCTTGAGGGTATTGGTGAGTTCGCCGTTTTCGATGCTGAAGGGTTCTTCGATGAGAATAAAGCGCTTCACTTTTTCGTAGTGTGCCAAGTCTTGCTGCAAGGTGTCGATACGTTCGGTGAGCATCGCGATGATGTCGGGGTGTTGGCACAAGGCTTTGCGGTCGGCGATGGCAAGGCCGTGTTCGGTGGCATATTTCTCGAGCAAATGATAGTCGGGCACAATCAGTGCCGAGACGAATTTGTGCTCGTCGGCCACAATGACGACTTGATCGATATATTTATCTATGACGAGTTTAGACTCTATCATCTGCGGGGCGATATACTTGCCATTGGATGTTTTAAAGAGGTCTTTGATGCGCTCTTTGAGATAGAGCTCGCCGTTTTTAATACAGCCGGCATCTCCCGTGTGGAACCATCCGTCGGCGTCGATAGCTTCGGCGGTGGCTTTGGGGTTGTTGTAATAGCCGGGAGTGATGGTCTTGCCGCGGAGCAGGATTTCGTCGTTCTCGCCAAATTTGATTTCGATGGCGTCAATGAGTCGGCCCACAGAACCGAGCGACATCGGTTTGTCCAAATGGTCGCAAGACACTGTGGCCGTAGACTCTGTCAGTCCGTAGCCCACCACCATATTGATACCTGCAGCGTGTACGAAACGCTCTACGTGGGGCGACACCACGGCTCCGGCCGTGGGGAAGAAGTTGGCATTTTCCAAGCCCAATGTGCGGCGAAGGAGTTTGATGATGGTGCGATTGTAAAAACCAATCTTCATAGCCAGCGGCCAAGGCAGAGATTTGCCTTTGGAGCGATATTCCACCCAAGCGGTGGCACCGGTTTTGAGCGCACCAAGTATGATGCGTCGCTGCACGGCCGAACCATTTTCGAGTTTTTCCATCACACCTTGATAGACTTTCTCCCAAAAGCGCGGCACACTGCTCATACACGTAGGGTGCACCTCTTGTAGGGAGCGCAAGATGTCGGTGGGGCGGAGGTTGATGGCCAGCCGGGCGCCTTCAGCCAGACAGAGATAAGACCAAGCCCGTTCAAACACGTGGGTGAAGGGCAGGAAGTTGAGGACAACATCTTTATCGCTGAGCGGAAGGACGGCATCATTCACGCGAAACCCCTCGTGATACATACCGAAGGTCAAAACCACACCTTTGCTCTGTCCCGTCGTTCCACTCGTATAGAGGATGTTGGCTGTATCGTCGAAAGTGGCACTTTGCTTAATATGCTCAATTTGGGCTGTTTCTTCGGGTGTGGGGATTTGTTGCTCCAACCAATCTTCAAAATAACACGAGAAGGTGTCGTGTGGTTTGAGTTTGACGCTTTTGTCAAAGATAAAAACGCGCTCGAGTTTGTGACACACCGGGGCTACGCCTATGATGGTGTCGTATTGTTGCTGTTCGCCCACGAAGACAAAGCGCACACCGGCATCGTTCATCATAAACTGCACCTGTGCGCCACTGCTTGTGGCGTAAAACGGTATGGTCACGGTCCTCACACCATAGGCGCCGAAATCGACGTAGAGACATTCGGGCTTGTTTTGCGAAAAGGTAGCAATGTTTTCCTGTATGCCCACACCGAGGCGAAGTAGCCCCACAGACACACGTCCGACCCGTTCGGCAAAGTCTGCCCACGAGACGGGTTTCCAACAGTTCTCGTCATAGTCGCGCCAGGTCAGAGCAGTCCGCCGACCATAGGTCTCGGCCTGTCGGGCAATCAGTTCTGAGAGATGACAGTTGTTGAGCATAGTAAAAAAGAATAGCGCACCGCCAACGACCGTCCGTGACGACTTGCCGAGGGGCAGTGTGATGTTTATAATACAAAATTACAGGTTTTGTTTGAATTATTAGCATTCCTTGCCCGATTTTAGCAAGCCGGCCAATGGTATGCCAGCTGTCTGGCAGGCGCAAAAACGGTGAGAAGAGTTGGGTATGTGTGGCAAAATGTATAATTTCACGCCACTAAAACCTTTGTTTATGTCTCAACTCTCTGCCTCGGCACGCGAAGCCGCGACGCTGCTCGAGCGGCTCATTGCCATCCCCTCCATCAGTCGCGAAGAAGCAAAATCGGCCGATTTCATCGAAGATTTTCTCATCAAAAAGGGCTACAAGCCACGCCGTCACGGCCACAACATCTGGCTTCAATCGAGCCTTTGGCGCAACGACCGCCCCACCCTCTTGCTCAATGCCCACATCGACACCGTGAAACCCGTGTCGGGCTGGGTGCGCGACCCATTCACTCCGATGCTCGAAGGTGATTGTCTTTATGGCTTGGGCAGCAACGACTGTGGCGGTGGACTGGTGGCCCTGCTCGAAACGTTTTTTGCGCTCGAGGCTTCTCCACAAGCAGCTTACAATCTGGTCTGGCTGGCGTCTTGCGAAGAAGAGGTCTCCGGCAAGGGGGGCATAGAGAGTGTCATCGGTCTGTTGCCGCCCATCGACTGCGCTATGGTGGGCGAGCCCACGGGTATGCAGCCGGCCATTGCCGAAAAGGGCTTAATGGTGCTTGATGTCACCGCCCACGGACGTTCGGGCCATGCGGCACGTAATGAGGGCGACAACGCCATCTATCATGCCATCGACGCCATCATGTGGTTTCGCACATACCGCTTCGCCAAGGTGTCGCCACTGCTCGGTGAGGTAAAAATGACCACGACCATCATTCAAGCCGGCACACAACACAACGTGGTGCCCGACCGCTGCACTTTCACCGTCGATGTGCGCTCCAACGAGTGCTACCAAAACACCGAATTGCTCGATGAAATCAGGAAAAATGTGCAAGCCGACGTGTGTCCCCGCTCCACGCGCCTCAACTCTTCGTCCATCAGCATCGACCACCCGCTCATTCGCCGCATCATAGCGCTCGGTGGCCGGCCCTATGGCTCGCCCACGTTGAGCGACCAGGCTCTGATGCCCTGGTCTTCGTTGAAAATGGGACCTGGCGACTCGGCTCGTTCTCACACAGCCGACGAATTTATCTGTCTGAGCGAAATCGACGACGCCATCAGCCGTTATTGTGCCATTCTCACCGACTGAGCCGGACGTGTAGTGGTTCAAAAGGGGCCGTCAACTGTGACGTTTTTTAAGAAACCTAAAGCCACGGGCGGCTGTGTGCGGCATGAAAGCAACGGCATGAAGGCTGAAAAGGCGTGACTTGAGGTATGGACCTTGCGGTCATAAGGACAAAACCATCTGGCATAAGGTCTGTTTTCCCTCTCCTTATACCCCTAACCGTCTGAATATGAAAGAAGGAGGCCAATATGGTCTCCTTTTCCTTTATCCTTACCCCAAATATAGACATAAATGGTATTTCTGCAAAAGACAAAAAGCGGCAGTTGGCGGCCTATGGATTACGGTTCAACCACATAGGCACGCAAAATGCGGATGTCTTCGAGCGGACGGTCGTTAGCGTCGGTCTGTACGGCCTGAATAGCTTTGACCACCTTCAGTCCGGCCTTGACGCGTCCGAAAACGGTATATTGGCCGTCGAGATGGGGCGCACCGCCTTCGGTGCGATAAACCAGCTCCATCTCTTGTGAGAAATCGGCTGCTCCGCCGGTCATGTCGTAGACATAGTTTCGGGCCTTCTCAAGTTCGGCCGTGGTCTGTTTCTTTCCCCACACGATGTAAAACTGCGAACCGCTTGAGGCGCGCGTGGGATTGTCTTCGTCTGCTTCGCGAGCAGCAGCAAGAGCTCCACGGTAATGGTAGTGATAGGGCAGGTCAATCTCTATGGGGATGGTATAGTCCGGACCGCCTTCGCCCAACAATTGACCTGGACGGGCGTGGCGTGAATCCGGATCGCCGGATTGTATCATAAAATCCTTGATGACACGGTGAAAGAGCAGACCGTCATAGTAGCCTTCGCGCACTAATTTGATAAAATTGTCGCGATGTTGTGGCGTGTCGTTGAACAACACGAGTTCTATGTCGCCCATCGTGGTCTGCAAGACAACCTTGTAGGTCTTGGGTCGGCCATAAAGGGATAGGGTCAGGCACATAGCCGCCACGAAGGCGAGCGTACGGAGAGAGAGGCGGTTCATCGTCTTGAAGATTTATTGCAAGCCGTCGTCTTTCTGGAACTCAGCGGCGTGTTCATCGGTTTCCACTTCAGCAGGCAGTTCGGCAGCCTTGGGTTTCTTTTCCACCTTTCGGGCATATCGGCTCACGCTGAGTATCATACCAAAATAGGCACAGTTGATAAGCGTCGACGTACCGCCTCGACTGATGAGCGGCAGAGGCTGTCCGGTGACGGGGGCCAGGCCCACGGCCACAAGCACATTCATCATGGCCTGCATCACGAGCAAGACGGCCAGGCCCATTGTGAGGAAGGCTGGGAAGTTGCGTTCACACCGACTCGCTATGCGCCCCGCCCTAAAGAGCAGGATGACATAGAGAAAGACCACAAAAACGGCGCCGACAATGCCCAGCTCTTCGATGATAATGGCATAGATGAAGTCTGAAAAGGCTTGGGGCAGATGGTCGCGCTCTTCAGAGTTGCCGGGCATCTTGCCAAAGACGTTGCTCGAGGCAATGGCAATCTTGGCATGACTGGCTTGTGGATTTTCTTGCAAAGCCACCTTCACGTCTACGCTGTCACGGTCTTCCACATGAGTGCTTAAGCGTTCGGTCCAGGTGTCCATGCGGTGCAACAGTCTGTTGTTGTTGATGACGTCGGCGGGCAAAATCTTAACCAGTAAGACGGCCATTATCAAAAGTCCCACCAAAACGGCCACCAACTTACCCATTTGCTTCAACGGGACACGTCCGATAAACATCATAACAAACACCGTGCCAAAGAGCAAGACGGCCGTAGAGAAGTTTTCAGGGAAAATCAATCCACACACAATGCCGCTCAACCACAAGATGCGTTTCATCACATCGTTGGCAGCACCTTTTTCGGTTTGTCCGAAAGACAACACCAAGGCCACCGTAATCACTAAGATGCCTTTAGCTAACTCAGAGGGCTGAAAACGAATACCAATGTCAATCCAGCGGGCACCGTCGTTGAGCGTGGCACCCATCAAGAGGGTTAACAACAGGAGCAACACCGAGATGGGATAGCCGATGACCGGGATGAGTTTGAAATAGCGGCAGGGTATGGCGTGTAACAACCAGACCACGAGGGTGCCCAAAGCCAGAAAACCGGCTTGCTTGAAAAGGGGTTGCATATAACTGCCGCCGCCATAAGAGAGGCTGCTGGCAGCACTAAACACCTCCACAAGCGATATCATGCAGAGGAAGAAGAATACTATCCAAATGACGGCGTCGCCTTGAAACAAACGTTTGGTATTGATAGACATACAGTGTGTTTTGACAAAGTGGTCTGAAATAATATCCGGTGCTGGCGGCTACTCAAAGCATCTCTCTGACGCGGGCCTTAAACTGCTCGCCGCGGTCTTCCATATTGTTGAAAAGATCAAACGAGGCGCAACACGGACTGAGCAACACGGTGTCGCCTGCTTGGGCGAGTTGGGCACAGGCTTTCACACAATCGGCCATGCTGTGGGTATCGGCCACCGGCAGTCCGAGGTCGTCGAAATTGGCGTGAAGTTTGGCGTTGTCAGCACCGAGATAGACGATGGCGCGACATTTCTCTTTGACGATGGGACGGATGGCGGCGTAATCGTTTCCCTTGTCGCGACCTCCGATGATGAGCACCACGGGGGTGGTCATGCTTTCCATCGCACAATAGCATGCATCGACGTTGGTGGCCTTTGAGTCGTTGACATAGTGCACACCGGCCACGTCACACACGCGCTCCAAACGATGCTCCACGCCGGGGAAGTCTGACAGGCCTTCTCTCACGGCGTCATCCGAAGCTCCGGCGGCCAGACAGGCCATTGCAGCGGCCAAGGCGTTGCGTAGGTTGTGTTTGCCGGGCAGTGAGAGATTTTTGAGCGGCATTTCGAAGGCCTTTGGACTGACCACACGGAAGACATCACCGTCGGGATAGGCGGCCATTGCTGTGGCCGGAGCGTCAGAGAAGGCACACACATAGCTCTCCACGGGATGTTTGGCCAGTTCGTGGCCGATGTATTCGTCTTCGTTCCAATAAATAAAGGTGTCGGCGGCCGTCTGATTTTGCGTGATGCGCATCTTGGCGTCCACATAGTTTTGCATACAGAAGTCGTAGCGGTCGAGATGGTCGGGGGTGATGTTGAGCAACACGGCGACATTGGCTCTGAAGCGGTACATATTGTCCAACTGGAACGAAGAGAGTTCAATGACGTAGCAGTCGTGTTGGGCTTCGGCCACTTGCAGGGCAAAACTACGACCGATATTTCCGGCCAAACCTACGTTGAAACCGGCCTTTTTCAAGATGTGATAAATGAGCGAGGTGGTCGTGGTCTTGCCGTTGCTGCCGGTGATGCAGACCATCTTGGCCTGGGTGTAGCGGGCGGCAAACTCGATATCGCTGATGATGGGTGTGCCTTGGCTTTTGAGTTTCACCACCATCGGGGCAGTCTCGGGTATGCCGGGGCTTTTGATGACTTCGTCGGCGTTAAGGATTTTGGCCTCAGTGTGCCGCCCCTCTTCCCAGTCGATATGGTGGGCCTCGAGCGTGGATTTATATCCGGCTTTGATTTGTCCCATGTCCGAGACAAAGACGTCGTGACCTTTTTGTTGTGCCAGGATGGCTGCGCCCACGCCGCTCTCGGCAGCGCCCAATATGACTATTCTCATAATGTCGGTGTTTTGATATATCCGCCGTCCCGCTCGCCCTGTTTCAGGGAAGCGGGACGAAGGCTGAGATGATATTGCGTTTGTTCGTTATCTGATTTTGAGTGTAATGATGGTGGCGGCGGCCAGCAAGATGGTGACAATCCAGAAGCGCACCGTGATTTTCGACTCATGCCATGCGCCGTGTGGCCAGTTGCCGAGCACATATTTGCATTCGGGGTCCATTTGATTGCGCAACACGCGGAAATTGTCGTGAATGGGTGTGCGCTTGAATATGCGTTGCTTGATGCCCTTGCGCTTGCCCAGTTTGAAATACTCCACTTGCAAGATGACGCTCAGACTCTCCAACAAGAAGACGCCACAAAGTATGGGGATGAGCAGTTCTTTGTGAATGATGATGGCCAAGACGGCAATCACACCGCCAATGGTTAGTGAGCCGGTGTCACCCATGAAGATTTGTGCCGGATAAGCGTTATACCACAAGAAGCCAATCAGCGCGCCCACCATCGCACAGATGTAGATGACCAACTCTTGCGAACCTGGGATATACATGATGTTGAGATAGCCGGCAAAGTCGATATGACTCGACACATAGGCTAATATGCCCAAGGCTATGCAGATGATGGCAGAGTTGCCGGCCGCCATACCGTCCATACCGTCGTTGAGATTGGCGCCGTTGCTCACGGCCGTAATCACAAAGATGGTGACGAGCACAAACAATATCCAGCCGGCCTGGGTCTTGTATTTGCCGCAAAACGACATAATCTCGGTGTAGTCGAGATTGTTGTTTTTGACAAAGGGTATGGTGGTCTTGGTCGATTTCACTTCTTCGCTTTTGTGCACCACCTCTGTGCGTGTGCCTTCACGCTGCACCTCGATGTTTTCGCGTATGACGGCGTCGGGACTGGTGTAGAGCACGAGCCCAACAATCAAGCCAAGCATCACTTGGCCCAAAATTTTGAACTTGCCCGAGAGACCGTCTTTGTTTTTCTTGAAAATCTTGATGTAGTCGTCGATAAAGCCAATGACGCCAAGCCACAGGGTGGTGACAATCATCAATATCATATAAATGTTGCGCAGACGGCCCAACAGCAGGCAAGGCACAAGCACCGACACAATAATGATGATGCCACCCATTGAGGGCACGTTCAACTTTTGCACGCCAAAGGGGTCGATACTGGCATCGCGCTGGGTTTCGCTGATGTGGTGACGTTTCATCCACTTGATGAAAAACTCACCAAACCAAGCCGAGATAACCAAGGCTAACATCAGGGCCAACAGGGCGCGGAATGAGACGTATGACCAGAGGTTGGAACCCGGTACGCCGAATTGTTCAAGAAATCTAAACAGGTAATACAACATGTCTATAGGCAGTTATCGTTGACAAGATGGTGGAGATGGTGGGCAATGAAGGCTCAAGCGAGGCCAAAAGCGGCACGCACTTCTTCGTGGTCGTCAAAATGATGTTTCACGCCTTTTATCTCCTGATAGGGTTCGTGCCCCTTGCCGGCCACGAGAATGACGTCGCCTTCACGGGCCATCATTGCTGCCGCCCGAATGGCTTCGCGACGGTCGGCTATGCTGATGGTCTTGGCCATTTGGTCGGCATCAAGGCCGGCGAGCATATCGTTAATGATGTCTTGAGGCTCTTCAAAGCGGGGATTATCGCTGGTGATAATGACACGGTCACTGCGGTTGGCGGCTTCTTGTGCCATGAGGGGGCGCTTGCCTTTGTCGCGGTTTCCACCGGCTCCACACACAGTGATGACCTGACCTTTGCCTTTGACAATTTCGCCAATGGCGGTCAACACATTGGCCAGGGCGTCGGGGGTGTGGGCATAGTCAATGACGGCGCTGAAGCCCTTGGGCGAACGGATGGCTTCGAAGCGCCCGTTGACGGGATTGAGGGTCGACAACACCCGGAGCACCTCTTCGCGACTTTGTCCCAGCATCACAGCGGCACCATAGACGGCCAGGAGATTCGACACATTAAAACGACCCACAAAGCGCACACTCACCTCGCTACCATCCATATCGAGCAGCATGCCTTCGATGCTTTCTTCGAGAATGCGGCCCTTGTAGTCGGCGGCCGTTCGGGTGGAATAGGTCTTGACGGTGGCCTTGGTGTTTTGCGTCATGACAAGGCCGTTTTTGTCGTCGGCATTGGTGATTGCAAAAGTTCCTGCGGGCAGGTTGTCAAAAAAGGCCTTCTTTGCGTCGCGATAGTTCTCGAAGGTCTTGTGATAATCCAAGTGGTCACGCGTGAGGTTGGTGAAGATGCCACCGGCAAAGGCCAAACCGCCAATGCGTTTTTGGTGAATGGCGTGCGAGCTGCATTCCATGAAGGCATAGTCGCAACCGGCCTCTACCATTCGGGCCAAGAGGGCGTTGAGGGTGATGGGGTCGGGCGTGGTGTGCTCTGTGGGCACCGCCTCACCATCGATATAGTTGCAGACGGTCGAGCAGAGACCACACTTGAAGCCCATCTTGCGGAACATATTATAAAGGAGCGTGGCAATGGTGGTCTTGCCGTTGGTGCCGGTCACGCCGACCAGCTTCAAGTGGCTGGTGGGGTCGCCATAAAACTGAGTGGCCACCTTGCCTACGGCGTCTTCGGTGTCGGCCACACGCACAAAAGTCACGCCTTCCGGACGTTCGGCGGGTATGGGGTTGCTCATCACTACAGCGACGGCCCCATTGTCCAGGGCTTTGCCAATGAAGGCGTGGCCATCGGCCTGAGTGCCTTTCACGGCGATGAAAAGGTTGCCGGATTTGACCAAGCGTGAGTCCATATTCACTCCCGATATCTCGAGAGCCGAGTCACCGCACACCTCAAGGGGTGTGACTTTCTTCAATACTTCTGAAAGTTGCATGACGTAGTGGGTTAATGGGTCTGAGATGGCCGGCACTTGCACGAGTAGGACATGGTGTGCGACCTCAGAGGCTCGTTGGTTTATGCTTGTTGTTTGGAGGTTTTTTTCTTGTTGGTGGTGGCCTGTGCCTTGGCGGTGGTTGAAGCTTCGGTCTTTTTGTCTTTCTTTGGTGTGGGGGCCGGGGTCTGACTCACGGTGTCAGTCTTCTGAGGCTTGGGCTGAGCGGCCGGTTGGGCTGCTGTGTGGGTGGTCTTGGTGTTGGAAGGGTGGCCGAGTGTGAGTTCCACCACTTGTCCTTTCTTGACCGGCGTACCGACAGCCACCGACTGATGGGTGACGCGGCCTACGCCCTTGACGCGCACTCTGAGTCCCTGACTTTCGAGGCAGTTCACGGCGTCGCGCAAACCAAAACCGGCCACGTTGGGCATCTTTTGTTTCTGGCTCGTCCAAGGGCTGACAGCGGCGTGGTTTTGACGCACGTCCAACTGTCCCCAAGGCACATTGCCGACGCCAGTGGGCTGAACGCCCAGCTGGGGTAGCAACGACTTGTAGACTTGCAAATTGCCCGCACAGGCAATGGTTTTGCCATAGCTCGTGGTGTCGCGAGCGGCGGTGTAGTCATCGAGATGATTGCGTGCCATAATCGCCTCAGAGACACGCTTGAACACCGGTGCACACATCACACCGCCATAGGCGGGAGCGGCTTTGCGGATGTTGACGATACAGGTGTATTTCGGATTTTCGGCCGGGAAATACCCCACGAAAGAGATAAAATATTCTTGTGTAAAGCCCTTACCGCTATAGACTTGTGCCGTTCCGGTCTTACCTGCACAGGTGAAGTCTTTAGACAAGGCCCGTGTGCCGCCACCTCGGGTGGTGACATATTCCAAGCATTTTTTCACGCTGTCCACGGCGGCCGGTTTGGCCATGTGTTCACGCAACACGGTCACGGGATATTCTTTCACCACCTTCCCGTCTTTGAGCAGGGCCTTGACCAGACGAGGCCGGAGAAGCTTGCCGTTGTTGGCCAGACCGTTATAGAAGTTGATGGTGTTGATGGGGGCTATCTGTGTTTCATATCCGATGCTCATCCAGGGCAATGTGGTGGCCGACCAATAGGTGCCTTGTCCCGGATAGCGGATACGCGGTTTTTTGTAGCCTTCAAGGGGTATCTTGAGGTCTTCGGCCGAACCAATGCGGTGGAGACCGTCAACGAAGGCCTTCGGGTTGTTGTGGTAGAACTTGTCTATCAGCACACTCACGCCCACATTCGACGAGAAGCCAATAATCTGCTGGGTGGTCAACACGCCATAGCCGCCCGAATAATAGTTGTGGTCTTTCATGGCGCTATTGCCGAATTTGTGGATGCCGCCATGCACGTCGACCTTTTCATTTCCGGTGAGATAGCCGTCGTCGAAAGCCACGAGGAATGATTGGGGTTTGAACACCGAACCGGGTTCATAGAGGTCGGTCACGGCCGAAGCCCAGTCTTCATGGTAGGTGCCGTCTGAGCGGCGTTGCATACTGCTCATGGCCTTGATGTCGCCGGTGGCCACTTCCATCACGATACACACGCCAAGCACGGCCTGCAGTTCGGTGAGCTGTTCCTTGAGGGCTTGCTCGCAAATTTCTTGCATACCGATGTCTATGGTGGTCATCACGTCATAGCCGTCTTCGGCCTCTTTGTCCACCACCTTCACTTTTTTGTCCATCACCTTCTCGTAGTGGAAGGTGCCGGGCTTGCCGGCCAAAACGGAGTCAAAGGTGAGTTCCAGGCCATAGCGTGCACTGTCGTTGAAATAGCCGATTGTGCGTGAGGCCAAATCGCCATAGAGCCGCTTGCGCAGGTTCACCTCTACGGCGTTGAGCGTCGACTTGAGGTTGAACAAAGGCAGTTTGTTGACTTTGGCATAATCTACATAAGAGATCTGCCGGTTTTCGTTTTTCTTCAACTTCAGCGAGGTGACGGCTTGCACATAGACAGGCCAACAACGACTCTTGGCCTCGCGGCCCTTGAGCAGGTGTTCCTTGAGCTTGGCGGGGTCTATGTCGGGGAAATGCTGGTGCATCCCGAGGCATAAGGTGTCGATAAATTGCTTCAACAAGGAGTCACGGCGCAATTGGTCTTTTTGACGACGCAGGGTGTCTTTCTCGCTCGACATAAAGTCGATGTAGAGTTTATATTGCGGCAACGAGGCGGCCATCACCCGTCCGTCGCAAGAGAGGATGTTGCCGCGTTTGGCCGGCAATTTTCGGCCTTGCTTCACCAGCGAACCCTTCATCTCCATATAATACTCGCGGTCTATCGTCATCGTATAGATGGCCTTGGCCACCGCACACACTCCTGCCATAGTCAACAAAAACGTTACCAAGAAGTAACGCGGCATCGTCTTTTTTCTCTGAAAATTCATCGTAATAGTGGATTATTGGGTTAAAATCATTTCTGAGCGTGTAGCGACCGGAGTGGTTCAATCCATTTGGATAAAATATGAGGCCTGGGTCGAGGTTTTGAGGGTAGAGTCGGTCAGGTTCTCTTCGATGTGGCTTCTCATGGAATATTCGGTGAGTTCGCCTGCAATGGTCAGTGCCTTGAATTTGCGGTCGTTGAGTTCGCGTGCCAACTGGTCGCGACGTATCTCTTCGCGCTGGTAGGCGTAGCGGTTGCTCACATAGATGATGGCCAGCACACAGAGCAACACAATCAGTCCGAGTTGACGTTTGAAACGTTTACGCGTGAAGAAGTCGCCGCCCAATATGGTTTTGATAGAGATATCGCCGGTAGTTTCGCCTTCATCGTCGATGTCGGTGAGCTTCTTAAAAATCTTCTTGGCCTGCTCTTCGTGTTGTTTTATGGCGGTTTCATCGTTGATTTTCGCCTTTTTCTTCGGCTTGGCTTCAGGCTGTGGCTCGTCCGTGGGGGCGTTGGTTTCGTCCTTGGTCGAGGCCGGCTCTTCGGTCAGGGTGTCGTCGGCCGGCACCACGATTTCAAGTTCCGGTTCTGTGTGGTTTTTGTTTTTATCGTCTGTGTTCATAATGTTTCGTAGAGTGATTGGCCTTTAGCTTGTTTGTCGTCGAGTCGCTCGGCGATGCGGAGTTTCGCACTGCGGCTGCGGGGGTTGCGCTCTTGCTCTTCGGCATCGGGCACGATAACTTTATTATTTATCGGTTTCATCGGCGAGATTCGGTTGCCGAAGAAATCTTGTTCCACCTTGCCGTCCACGCGACCGGAGCGCATATAGTTTTTGACCATGCGGTCTTCAAGCGAATGATAGGTCAAGACCACCAGACGGCCTCCCGGTCTCAACATACGTCCGGCGGCTTCCAGCATTTCTTCAAGGGCATCCATCTCGTGGTTCACCTCAATGCGGAGGGCTTGAAACACCTTGGCCATATCTTTTTTGGTGCGGTCGCGTCCCAATAAGGGTTCCACCAAAGCAGCCAAAGCTTCCACCGTTTTGAGGGGCGTGACCGAACGGCTCTTGACAATGGTTTTTGCGATGGAACGGCCGTTTTTCATCTCTCCATAGAGCAAAAAGAGTTTGGCCAGTGCTTCCTCGTCATAGGTGTTCACCACGTCGGCTGCGGTCATTCCGGCCCGACCGTTCATGCGCATATCGAGCGGTCCGTTGAAGCGGAATGAGAAACCGCGGGTCTCGTCATCAAAATGGTGGCTCGACACGCCGAGGTCGGCCAATATCCCGTCGAGGGCATCCACGCCATAATAGCGCATCCAGTTGGGCAAATAGCGGAAATTGCTCCGCACGAAGGTGAGTCTCTCCTCGTTGGCGGGCACATTGCTTTCGGCATCGGCGTCTTGGTCGAAACTATAGAGACGGCCATCGGCATTAAGCCGCGACAATATCTCGCGGCTGTGTCCGCCGCCGCCAAAGGTGAGGTCGGCATACACCCCGTCGCGACGGATATTCAGTCCGTCAACGCTTTGTTTGAGCAACACGGGAATGTGATAGACGGTGGTCGGCATGTGTCGTGCGGTTTATATAATCAATGAAAGCGCAACCTCGTGACTCAACACGGTGGTTGGCGCGGTGATGGCGTTATGACAAACGGCCTGTCCCCATGGCACGCTCAAAGGCGGCGGCATAATCATCAGCGGCAATAAAGGGCTGCTCGACGACTGTCTTGGCCCAGACTTCCACACGGTCGTCAACACCGACAAAGGCCACCTCATGGTCCAGGTGTGCATAGTCTTGCAAACGACGTGAAATCAAAAAACGGCCGTTTCCATCGAGGGTTATCGTCTCTGAGTCGGCCAAAAACTGACGAAACAGCATCGCTTCGCCGGGGTTCCAGCGATTGAGGCGCGCACCCACTTGGTCCACCTCTTGCTGCCAGGCTTCGAGGGGATAAATCACGAGACAGGGCTGATAGATGTCTTTTTTGAGCACAAAGTCGGTCTCGGCAGCCTGTAGCTGTCGTCTGAACGCCGATGGGAAAAAGACGCGGCCTTTGGCGTCTAATTTGGCGGTGATGACTCCCGAGAAACGTGGCATTTGTGGTGTGAGTGATGGTGTGGGTTGATACTTTTGACAGGTTGATGCCTAAGAGATTTCAAAATTACATATTTTGCTCCACAATTCCCCACCATAAACTATATTTTTTTAAGTATTGATAAAATATGCCGATTTCATCGATTATAAATCAGCGAGTTAAGCTATTTAATTGCAGTGGGGAAAAATTGCAGCAATTACGCCACCCTAAGTCTTGATGGGCGGGTATTCAAAAGAGGTTGGTTGTGTCAATTCAGGGCTGTATCCAAAATGTGTATTTTGACACACCCTCGTAACATAGCCGCTCTAATCATAATTGTTCGCCAACAATCCATCTCCCCTACCCCAAATTGTTATCTTTTTCCCAATCACACAATCACGGGCCTGTAACAGCCTATGAATGTGGCATTTGCTGTGACTGAACGTTTCCGTCACGCCAATCACACTCTGTCTGACCCCAAACGCCATCCGGCCCCGTTTTCATCTCGCGTGATGAAAACGGGGCCGGATGGATATGAGGCTGAAAAGAAATGATTAGGCGTCGATTTTGGCGTAGGTGGCATTGCGCTCGATAAATTCGCGGCGGGGACCTACATCGTCACCCATCAGCATGGAGAAGATATAGTCGGCTTCGGCGGCATTCTCGATGGTCACCTGCTTGAGCAGGCGGGTCTCGGGGTTCATGGTTGTTTCCCAAAGCTGCTGGGCACTCATTTCGCCAAGACCTTTATAGCGCTGGGTCTGGACGCTGTTTTCGGTGCCGTCGCCATATTTCTCAATAAAGCGCTGACGTTGCACATCGTTGTAGCAATACTCCTCAATTTTGCCCTTCTTGCATCTGTAGAGCGGGGGCATGGCAATATAGAGATAGCCGTCTTTGATGACTTGGGGGAAATAGCGGAAGAAAAGGGTCATGATGAGCGTGGCGATGTGCTGACCGTCGACATCGGCATCGGCCATAATGACGACCTTGTGATAGCGCAGTTTCTCGATATTGGCCTCTTTACTGTCGGCGTCATCCCCCACGCCAAAGCGTATGCCCAGAGCCTGGATGATGTTGTTCACCTCGTCGCTCTCGAAGGCTTTGTGCCACATGGCTTTCTCCACGTTGAGGATTTTACCTCTCAACGGCAAGATGGCTTGTGTGGCGCGGCTGCGTCCGCTCTTGGCCGAGCCACCGGCCGAGTCACCCTCCACGAGGAAGAGTTCACACTCTTTGGGGTCTTTTGACGAGCAGTCGGCAAGTTTGCCGGGCAGGCCGCCGCCTGAAAGAGGGCTCTTGCGCTGCACGCTTTCGCGGGCTTTACGGGCGGCCACACGGGCGGTGGCGGCGAGTATCACCTTGTCGACAATGAGTTTGGCTTCTTTGGGATGCTCCTCGAGATAGTTGCTGAGGGCTTCGCCCACGGCTTGATTAACGGCACCGGCCACCTCGGTGTTGCCGAGTTTGGTCTTGGTCTGTCCTTCAAACTGTGGTTCAGCCACTTTCACGGAAATCACGGCCGTCAGACCTTCGCGGAAGTCTTCACCGGCAATTTCCACCTTGGCACGCTCCAATTGTTTGGCGGCGGTGTCTTCGGCATATTTCTTCAACACACGGGTCACGGCCGTACGGAAACCGGCCAGATGCGTACCACCTTCAATGGTGTTGATGTTGTTGACGTAGGAGTGGAGGTTTTCGCTATACGAGGTGTTGTACATGATGGCAACCTCGATGGGCACACCGGCCTTCTCTGTGTTGATGTAGATGACATCGTCGAAGAGGTGGGTGCGACTGGAATCGATGTAGCGCACGAACTCACGCAGACCGAGGTCGGAGTGGAACACGTCTTTGCGGATGTTACCTTCATCGTCGGGGCGCTCGTCGGTGAGCGTGATGGTGATGCCGGCATTCAGATAGGCCAACTCGCGCATACGATTGGCCAGAATATCGTATTTATAGGTGGTTGTGGTGAAGATGGTGTCGTCGGGCCAGAATTGCTGACGCGTACCGCGCTGGTCGGTTTCGCCCACCACCTTGACGGCGTAGAGCGGATGTCCCTTGGCATATTCTTGCTGATAGATTTTACCGTCACGATAGACCTGCGAAAGCATACGGGTAGACAAGGCATTGACACAACTCACACCCACGCCATGCAGACCACCGGAGACCTTATAAGAGCCTTTGTCAAACTTACCGCCGGCATGGAGCACGGTCATGACCACTTCGAGAGCCGAGCGATGCTCTTTGGGGTGCATGTCGACGGGAATGCCGCGACCATTGTCTTGCACCACAATCGAACCATCCTCACAGATGGTCACTTGGATGTCTGTACAATAGCCGGCCAGAGCTTCGTCGATAGAGTTGTCAACGGTTTCGTAGACCAGATGGTGCAAACCCTTCTCGCTGATGTCACCGATATACATGGCCGGACGCTTGCGCACGGCCTCAAGGCCCTCGAGCACTTGAATGTTACTTGCTGAATAATTTGATCCGGTTTGACCGTTCTGTTCCATAGTGTATTGAAAGGCTGTGAGCAGAAGCCCAAGCCTGTTAGTTTCGTGATTTGTGATTAAAAAATGCGATAAAAGTCAATGGGCCTAAAGGCTCAAATTCCAACTACAAAAATACAAATAATCTGCAACACGAGCACGCCACCGGTGGCTTTATTTTGTGGCGCGCGCATCTTTTTTTAACGGTTGGGGGGCTTGCCGGGATGTATAAACATCGGGGTTGTTTGTGACACAAATTGTGCAAAAAAATAATCAATCTCTTACGGCGGCGCCTCAGAGGGGCGGCAAAAGCCTGACGGGGCATCGAAAACCTGCAAATCATAGCCTTTTTTCACATACATAGGCTCCCCAAATACGGGAATAAGGACAATCGTCGCGGGAATAAGGACAGATTTTGCAGGAATAAGGACAGTAACAAGCTAATTATCGGCTCAATAGGGCGCTCACACCCTAATTCTCTTCTTCTTACTCCAAAGTTAGCCCTTCTTCGGCACATATACAAAGACAAAATCGCGCGGTGATGGGCTGCATCGAGTTCACGCGTGAGTAGATGCCAATGTGCCATGGTGTGTGATTGAGCGTGATTTGTGTGATTGAAGCGTTTAATCACAACATTTGCCTTATATTCAATGCGTTACAAGCGCGTGATTGGGTGATTGGGAAAAAGGCAAACTTTTGGGTATATATAATATGGCGTGGAAGAGACTTTTTGCATCAAACGCAGGGGTTGATTTCGGTTTTGCTTCCCCGGGGCCGACATTGGCTTCGCCTGGTGAACCACATTTGGGGGAAGAAACGTATGCCGACACGACAAATGAGCTCACCCTAATGACGTCGCCACCCTTCACGGCCGGCGGGTCCGCCCTGGTTTTGAACAGCCTATCCTTCAGAACGTGATTGGCCGCCCGTATACGTCAAAACAACCTCAATCTCAATTATAAGCGACCTTGCAAGCCCTGAAGGGGCGTAACATATCAGCCCAGGTCGTCAGGCCTGGGTATTGTCGTGTTTTCACTATTATCCGGCCTGCAAGGTCGACACATTGCAGGATTGTATTGTTGAAAGAACGCATTGATAATGAGGTTTTTTGTGCCGACCTTACAGGCCGGAGTTATAACGTACGTTGTATACCCAGGCCTATCGACCTGGGCTATTATGTTGCGCCCTTTCAGGGCTTTCAGACCGCCGCTTGGCCGCCCCAATAACCTTAATCCCAATTATGAACGGCCTTGCAAGTCCTGAAAGGGCTGCACAAGCCCCCCACAACCTCAATCCTAATTATGAGCGACCTTGCAAGCCCAGAAGGGGCGTAACATATCAGCCCAGGTCGTCAGGCCTGGGCATTGTCGTTTTCCCACTATTATCCGGCCTGCAAGGTCGGCACATTGCGGGATAGAATTGCTTAAATAACGCATTGATAATGAGTCCTTTTATGTGCCGACCTTACAGGCCGGAGTTATAACATACATTGTATACCCAGGCCTATCGACCTGGGCTATTATGTTGCGCCCTTTCAGGGCTTTCAGACCGCCGCTTGGCAGCCCAAATAATCTCAATCTCAATTATGAGCGACCTTGCAAGCCCTGAAGGGGCGTAACATATCAGCCCAGGTCGTCAGGCCTGGGTGTTGTCGTGTTCCCACTATTATCCGGCCTGCAAGGTCGGCACATTGCAGGATTGTATTGTTGAAATGACGCATTGATAATGAGAATTTTTTTTGTGCCGACCTTACAGGCCGGAGTTACAGCGTACATTGTATACCCAGGCCTATCGACCTGGGCTGATATGTTGCGCCCTTTCAGGGCTTTCAGACCGCCGCTTGGCCGCCCCCATAACCTCAATCTCAATTATGGGCGGCCTTGCAAGTCCTGAAAGGGCCGAACAAGCCCCCCAATAACCTCAATCTCAATTATGGGCGGCCTTGCAAGTCCTGAAATGGCCGCACAAGCCCCCCCCAACAACCTCAATCTCAATTATGAGCGACCTTGCAAGCCCTGAAGGGGCGTAACATATCAGCCCAGGTCGTCAGGCCTGGGTGTTGTCGTGTTCCCACTATTATCCGGCCTGCAAGGTCGGCACATTGCAGGA
>JAHAWW010000119.1 GCA_018383375.1 Prevotellamassilia sp.
TGCAAACTGGTGTGTCTCGACGCCCAGGGCAATTTGCTTCACCACGAAACCATCTACCCTCACGAGCCTCGCCGCGAGTGGGGACGATCGGTGTGTCGCGTGGCCCAACTGGCCGACCGCTTTGCCATCGAAGCCGTAGCCGTGGGTGGCGGCACTGCCGGACGCGAAACAGAAGCCCTCATCAAAGAGGCACGTCTGGAAGGTGTCGACGTCTTTTTGGTGAGCGAAGACGGGGCTTCGGTCTATTCGGCTTCGGCTTTGGCCCGCGAAGAATTTCCCGACCAAGACGTCACCGTGCGCGGAGCCGTGAGCATCGGTCGCCGACTGGCCGACCCCCTGGCCGAGTTGGTCAAGATTGACCCCAAATCTATCGGCGTGGGACAATACCAGCACGACGTGGATCAGAGCGAGCTCAAAAAGACGCTCGACCGCACCGTGTCGCTTTGCGTCAACACCGTGGGCGTCAACCTCAACACGGCGAGCAAACACCTGCTCACCTACGTTTCCGGACTCGGTCCGGCTCTGGCCCAAAACATTGTGGACTATCGCGCCGAGCACGGTGCCTTCACCGCCCGCCGCCAACTGCTCGACGTGCCGCGCTTGGGCGCCAAGGCCTATGAACAATGTGCGGGTTTCTTGCGCATCAGTGGCGGCACCAATCCGCTCGACAATACGGCGGTACACCCCGAGCGCTACAAACTGGTGGAGCAGATGGCACGCGACAAAGGCTGCGACGTCGACACCCTGATTGCCGACTCTGCCGTGCGTCACACCATCGACCTCAAACAATATGTCGACGACCAGGTGGGCATGCCCACTCTCCAAGACATCATGGCCGAGCTCGACCGCCCGGGCCGCGACCCTCGAGGCCATGCCGAGGCTTTCGCGTTCGACTCGCGCATTCACGACCTCGCCGATGTCGAGGTGGGCATGCTACTGCCCGGCATCGTGAGCAACATCACACAGTTTGGCTGCTTTGTCGACATCGGCATCAAGACCAAAGGTCTCATCCACGTGTCGCAGCTCTCTGACCATTACGTCAAAGACCCGCTCGAGGTGGTGCACTTGCAGCAACAACTCACCGTGAAGGTGATTGGCGTGGATGAAGAGCGCGGCCGCATTTCACTCAGTTTAAAAGGACTCAACCCATGACCGACGAAGAATATATGCAACGGGCATTGGCAGAAGCCAAGGCGGCCTACGATGCCGACGAAGTGCCGGTGGGCGCAGTGGTGGTTTGTCGCGACCGCATCATTGCCCGTGCCCACAACCTCACCGAGACGCTCAACGACGTCACGGCCCATGCCGAAATGCAAGCCATCACGGCAGCCGCCAATGCCTTGGGCGGCAAATATCTCGACACCTGCACGCTCTATGTCACGGTGGAGCCTTGCGTGATGTGCGCCGGAGCCATCGGCTGGGCACAGATGGGACGCGTGGTCTATGGCGCCGCCGACCCCAAACGCGGTTTCGCGGCCTTTGCGCCTCAGGCTCTTCACCCCAAAACACAGGTCACGGCCGGTGTGCTCGAGGCCGAATGTGCCGCACTGATGAAGGCTTTCTTCAAAAGCAAACGCCGCTGACCACCGACGGTCAGACTTTTCATCGTCACGCTCCCACACTATGGCACAACACAACGAACTGGGCCGCTTAGGCGAACAACAGGCCTGCCGATATCTGGCCGAAAAGGGCTACAGCCTCTTGGCGCGCAACTGGCGCTTGGGGCATCTCGAGATAGACATCATCGCCGACTATTTTGGCGAAGTGGTGTTTGTGGAGGTGAAAACACGCAGCAGCGAAGCCATCGCCGAAGCCGTCAAGGCCGTGGACCATGAAAAACGAGCCAACCTCATCGATGCAGCCGCCTATTATATGAGTCAAAACAAGCTCGACCGCCCTTTTCGTTTTGACATCATCACACTCGTCGGCCATCGGCCACCTTTTGAAATCAAACACTACGTCAATGCCTTTACGCCAGAAGGCGTGAGAAACAACGCTGAAACACCCTATCTGAGATGAATATCGAAATCATTAGAGAGTATTGCCTCTCCAAACCTTTGGCCACCGAAGACACCGCATTCGGCCCCGACACCATTTTGTTCAGAGTCTACGACAAGATTTTCGCCTGCATTGACCTCGAGCGCCCCGACCTCGTCGTGGTGAAGTGTGACGCAGAATATGCCTTGTCGCTCCGCGAACAATACAGCGGCATTCGGCCGGCCTGGCATTGGAACAAGCGCTATTGGAACGAGTTGTGTTTTGACTGCGACGTGGACGATGCGCTCATCTTCCGACTCATCGACCACTCGCTCGAAGAGGTGCTCAAGAAACTGCCCAAGAAAACCCAACAAGCCTATGCAACTCTCCAATGACTTGCCCGAGGGCTGGAGCCACGTCCATCTGGCCGAGACCGACAGCCTGATGCTCGCCCTCAAGCGAGAGGAAACTGCGACCGAAGAGACCGACATTGTGTTGGCCACGACCGATTTTCAGACCGCCGGCCGGGGACAGCGCGGCACGTCTTGGGAGGCCGAGCGTGGAGCCAACCTGCTCTTCGGCCTCAGATGCCACCCTCGCTTCCTCACGGCCGACCGCCAGTTTTTATTGTCGGAAATCCAAGCCTTGGCCGTGGCCCTCGCCTTAGACGCTCACGGTGAAGGTTTCAGCGTGAAATGGCCCAACGACCTCTATTGGCACGACCGGAAAATAGGCGGCATGTTGCTTGAGCACGACCTGCGCGGCACTGTCATTGACCAAACCATTTCCGGTGTAGGCCTCAACGTCAACCAAACCGTCTTCAAAGGCAATGCCCCCAACCCGGTTTCGCTCGGCCAAATCACCGGCCGCCACCACGACCTCGCCGGTCTGTTGACAGCCATTTGCCGACACTTCGACCACCTTTACCGCCGCTTGCAACACCACGACGAGGCCGCCATTCACACTCTCTATCTCAGCCGGCTCTATCACCGGCAAGGCTTCCATCCCTATGCCGACGCCCAAGGCCGTTTTGAAGCCGAGATTATCGGCGTGGCGCCCATCGGCACCCTCATCTTGCGCGACCGACAAGGTGACCTGCGCCATTATGCCTTCAAAGAGGTGCGCCAACTCCTATAATATATATAGCGGTCATTAGTCTCAACCATTCCATCACTCACCCACCCGCTCTCGTGAAACACTCTCCCATTGCCCGAATAGCCCTGCCCAGCATTGTGTCTAATCTCACAGTGCCCCTGCTTGGCCTGGCCGACACGGCCATAACCGGTCATCTCGGTTCGGCGGCGGCCATGGCGAGCATTGCCTTGGGCGGAATGGTGTTTAATATGGTCTATTGGCTTTGCAACTTTCTGCGCATGGGCACGGGCAGTCTCACTTCACAGGCCTACGGGGCACGGCAAACCGACGAAGCCCACCGCCTGTTGGCACGCTCACTCTGCCTGGGTCTGGCCTTGGCCGTGGTTTTCTTTTGTCTGCAACAGCCCATTTTTGCTCTGGCCATGACGTTTGTTGAAGCCACGCCGCAGACAGAAGGCCTCACGGCGGTCTATTTCTCCATACTCATCTGGGGTGCGCCCGCCATGATGGCCCAGTTCAGCCTCAACGGCTGGCTGCTTGGCATGCAAGACGCCTTCAGTCCGATGTTGGCCGCCATCACGCAAAACGTGGTCAACGTGGCAGTCAGCCTGATGCTGGTCTTCGGTCTGCACATGGGCGTGAGCGGTGTGGCCACAGGCACGCTCGTAGCCCAATATGTCGGCGTGGCACTGCTGCTCATCATGGTCTGTCGGCGCCATGGTGTGCGGCGCAGGCATCTCACCGCCTCGGGCACTTTCACGCGAGGCGCGCTGTGGCGTTTTTTCCGCATCAACACCGACATTTTTTTCCGCACGCTCTGCCTGGTGGCCGTGACCACTTGTTTCACGGCCTTCTCTTCGGCACTTGGCGAAACGGCTCTGGCCGCCAACACGCTACTGATGCAATTCTTCATTTTCTTCTCATATTTCATGGACGGCTTTGCCTATGCCGGCGAGGCTTTGGGCGGCAAATACGTCGGTGCGCGCCACAGGCAGGGTTTTGACGCCCTCACCCGCCGACTGCTGCGGTTGGCAGCCCTGCTGGCGTGTGTGTTTGTAGGCCTTTATGGTCTGGCCGGGCACGCCCTGATAGCTTGTCTCACCGACCTGGGCGCCGTGCGTGCAACTGCCGGCGGCGTCTTGTGGGCCGTCTGTCTCGTCCCTTTGGCCGGCGCCGCCGCATTTATCTTCGACGGTCTTTTCATCGGCGCCGCCGCCACTCGCGAGATGTTGACGGCCATGGCCACAGCCTGCCTTGTCTTCTTTGCCGTCCACGCCCTGCTCACCACCGACGTTGCCTCACTATGGTGGGCCTTTATCGCCTACCTCGCCACGCGCTCTCTCGCACAGGCCCTGCTACTACGCCGCGTGCGCCGCAAGAGTTTTTCTTAGAAAAAAGACGTAATTTTACGGCGGCGAAAACCGACATCGCTTCACCATTCACATTTGACAAACCGAAACACAACAATATCCACCACAAAACACTCCACACACTATGAGAAAGTTCAACCGTATTCTTCTGAAACTCAGCGGCGAGAGCCTGATGGGCGCTCAAGGCCACGGCATCGACGTGACACGACTCAACGAATATGCCACACAAATTAAAGACGCACTGGCCACGGGCGTGCAGATTGGCATCGTCATTGGCGGCGGCAACATCTTCCGCGGACTGAGCGGTGCCGGCAAGGGCTTCGACCGCGTCAAAGGCGACCAGATGGGTATGTGTGCCACCGTCATCAACTCGCTGGCACTGAGTTCGGCTCTGGGGGCAATCGGCGTGAAGAGCCGCGTGCTCACGGCCATCCGTATGGAACCCATCGGCGAGTTTTATTCTAAATGGAAAGCCATCGAGGCTATGGAGCGTGGCGAAGTGGCCATCATGAGCTGCGGCACCGGCAGTCCGTATTTCACCACCGACACCGGTTCGTCACTGCGTGGCATTGAGATTGAGGCCGACGTGATGCTGAAAGGCACACGCGTAGACGGCGTCTACACAGCCGACCCCGAGAAAGACCCCACCGCCGTTAAGTTTGACGAAATCACCTACGACGAGGTGTTGAGCCGCGGTCTGAAAGTGATGGACGTCACCGCCACGGCGATGTGCAAGGAAAACGGCCTGCCCATCTATGTGTTCAACATGGACGTAGTGGGCAACCTCGGTCGCGTACTGGCCGGCGAAAACATCGGCACCTATGTGCACGCTTAAACCCTAAACTCTTCGCGCAGCCCCACACAGGGCAACAAGCGAAAAACAAGAAAACACTTTGTCGGCCGACGCTTACGACCGACGCGAACAAACAAACAGATGCAGAGTATGGTCTTGACACTCTGCATCTGTTTTGTTGTGGCCACGACAAAAGAAACGACATCGCCCCGTCTTGTGCCGGCCGGAAAAATAAAAACCCTTGAACGTCTCACGACGCTCAAGGGAATGAAAGAATGATGAAGAAGATGTAGCGAGAAAGGGACTTGAACCCTTGACCTTCGGATTATGAATCCGACGCTCTAACCAGCTGAGCTATCTCGCCAACGTTGGGCTTCAATCACACGGCCGATGGCCGCTGTGCTTGTTTGCGGTTGCAAAAGTATGTAGTTTTTTTCATTCTCGCAAGTTTTTCGAAAAAAAGTTTCGTTTAGCAGGCAAACGAGGGGGCTAAACGGCCTATTCGCCCTCTTGTTCAAATGACGGGGTCATCAAAGACGGGCGTATACAAACTTTAACATTCTGCGTGAGAAGCAAAGGCGCAAATCGCGAATGGAGGAACAAAAAACGCGAAAAGGAAACAATCATCGAAAATCTTAAGGACAATTTTTCAGGGAATAAGGACAGAAATTGGCGGGCTAAGGCCGGGAAAAACTGTCAGTATCGCAGCTTTGCACTAATCCGCTGAGAATGTGCATAAAATAAGAGAGGGAGCAGCTTGCAAGCCACTCCCTTTTTCACATCATAAAGATATTAAAACATACCCGCAACGAAAAAGACAAAAGCGGCGTGAGCGCGTCTAGAGCGCTGTTTTGCGCACGAACCACGATAAGTGTGCAATTGCCAACCAGACATTTCAAAACGAGGAAACGCCGCGTCAAAATGCCGTTTTCGTCCTAAAAATTAACAAGTTATATTAGGTGGAAACATTCAAAATTTGTAACTTTGCACTCGCTAAGCAGAAAACGTTCGCAATGGCATCAAAGGTGTTTGAGGCCGAGCGCTTTCGGCAGAGGTTTCAAAACAAAATTTTCTAACCCCATATTTAAATCTATCATCCTATGGATTTGTACAAAAGCTTTACCACAGGTTCTTGGAACAACAAAATTGACGTCACCGACTTTGTTCGTAAAAATATCACGCCTTACGAGGGCGACGCCTCTTTCCTCGTTGGCCCCACGGAGCGCACTCTGAGCGTTTGGAGTGTCTGCCTCAAGGCTCTCGAAGAGGAGCGTGCCAATGGCGGCGTGCGCTCTTTCGACCCCAACACCGTGTCGACGATTTCGTCTCACGCTGCCGGTTATATTGACAAAGACAACGAGCTTATCGTGGGTTTGCAGACCGACGAACTGCTCCGCCGCGCCATCAAACCTTTCGGTGGCATCAAGGTGGTTGAGAAAGCTTGTGCCGAAAACGGTGCCGAAGTGAGCCCGAAGGTTAAAGACATCTTCACCCACTACCGCAAGACCCACAACGACGGCGTTTTTGACGTCTACACCGAAGAAATTCGCCGCTTCCGCTCGCTGGGCTTCCTCACCGGTCTGCCCGACAACTATGCCCGCGGCCGTATCATCGGCGACTACCGCCGTCTGGCCCTGTATGGCATAGACCGCCTCATCGAGGCCAAGAAAGAAGACTTCAAAAACCTCACTGGCCCGATGACCGACGAGCGCATCCGTCTGCGCGAAGAGGTGGCTGAGCAAATCAAGGCTCTCAACGAAATCAAAGTGCTCGGCACGATTTATGGTCTCGACCTGAGCCGTCCGGCACAGACCGCCCAAGAGGCCGTGCAGTGGGTGTATATGGCCTACCTTGCCGCTGTCAAAGAGCAAGACGGCGCCGCCATGTCGCTCGGCAACGTGTCTTCGTTCCTCGACATCTACATTGAACACGACCTTAAGCACGGCCTCATCGACGAGACCTTCGCTCAGGAGCTCGTCGACCAATTCGTCATCAAACTCCGCATGGTGCGCCACCTGCGTATGGGTTCGTACAACGAAATCTTCGCCGGCGACCCCACTTGGGTGACCGAGTCTATCGGCGGACGCTTCAACGACGGTCGCACGAAGGTGACGAAGACTTCGTTCCGTTTCCTCCAGACGCTCTACAACCTCGGTCCTTCACCCGAGCCCAACCTCACCGTGCTGTGGAGCCCCGAACTGCCTGAAGGTTTCAAAGCTTTCTGTGCGAAAGTTTCGGTAGACACCAGCTCCATCCAGTATGAAAACGACGAGCTCATGCGCGAAGTGCGCCACAGCGACGACTACGGCATTGCCTGCTGCGTTTCTTTCCAAGACATAGGTCGCCAAATCCAGTTCTTCGGCGCCCGTTGCAACCTGGCCAAGGCCCTCTTGCTCGCCATCAACGGTGGCCGCTGCGAAAACACCGGTACGGTCATGGTGGAAGGCATTCCCGTGTTGAGCGGCGACGTGCTCAACTTTGAAGAGGTGATGAGAAACTACAAGATGGTGCTCACAGAGATTGCCCGCGTCTACAACGAGGCTATGAACATCATCCACTACATGCACGACAAATACTATTACGAGAAAGCCCAGATGGCCTTCGTCGACACCAACCCGCGCATCAACATCGCCTATGGCGCTGCCGGTCTGTCTATCGCCCTCGACTCTCTCTCTGCCATTAAATATGCCAAAGTGACCGCCCGTCGCAATGACATCGGCCTGACCGAGGCCTTCGACATTGAGGGCGAGTTCCCCTGCTTCGGCAACAACGACGACCGTGTAGACCACCTCGGCGTAGACCTCGTCTACTTCTTCACCGAAGAGTTGAAGAAACTGCCCGTTTACAAAAACGCCCGCCCCACCCTCTCTCTGCTCACCATCACTTCAAACGTGATGTATGGCAAGAAGACCGGCGCCACTCCCGACGGACGTGCCAAAGGTGTGGCTTTCGCTCCGGGTGCCAACCCCATGCACGGCCGCGACAAGAATGGCGCCATCGCTTCGCTCTCGAGCGTGTCGAAACTGCGCTACCGCGACTCACAAGACGGTATCTCAAACACCTTCTCAATCGTGCCCAAGTCGCTCGGTCCCACTCCCGAGGAACGCGTTGAAAACCTCGTGACCATGATGGACGGCTACTTCACCAAAGGTGCACACCACCTCAACGTGAACGTGCTCAACCGCGAAATGCTTGAGGACGCTATGGAGCACCCCGAGAAATACCCGCAGCTCACCATCCGTGTGAGCGGCTACGCAGTGAACTTCATCAAGCTCTCACGCGAACACCAGCTCGAGGTAATCTCTCGTTCGTTC
>JAHAWW010000121.1 GCA_018383375.1 Prevotellamassilia sp.
CCAACAAAAAATGTCGTGCCATAAGGACAGTTTTTCCTCACATAAGGCCGGTTTTTCCTCTCATAAGCCCCGTCGACACTAAAATCCACAAAAAAGAGGCCCGAAAAGGCCTCTTTTTTCTTTTCAATCGAAATATACGTTGTTTGTCTCGTCCGGAAAAAGACAAAATGTGATTTCACGATGCCGCAAGTTGTGTGGCCACCTCGCTTAGCTTGCGCTGCCAGGGTTTGGGCAATCGGTCGAGGTTTTCCTGCATCTTCATCCAGAGTTCGCGCGCTGCCGTGGTGATGTGGTAGTTCAAGAGCAGGTCGATGACGATGGTCTGGCGCTCGGGGCTAAGCAGCCCGAAACGTTGGGCCAGGCGCAAGGCCTCAAGTCCGTCGTCAGTGTAGCCTTTGTCAAAACAAATCAATGCCATTTCGTGGCAGGCCGTCCACTGGTCGCCGTGAGCGGCCAACAGAGCTTCAAGTTCGTGAAGGGCGGTAGCTGTGTCTCCTATTTTGGCCAACAACTTGATGCGGCGCGTGAGCAGTCCGGGGCGATCGGCGCTGTCGCGTGGCAGGAATAAGCCTGCCGTGCAGTAGTCGGTCATGGCCCTGACGGTGTAGTCTGCACCGACGTTGGAGTCGCCCGAGGCCATAAGTGATATGGGGTCTTGCAGGGCAATGGCTTGATTGTGTTGCGCTTCACTCAGTGGCACTACCGACCCGATGGCTGTCAGTTTGAGGCGGTTCAGCCCTTCGTTGTTGGCCGAAGTGGCCAGTCCGTAGTCGGTGTCTTCAACAGCCTCGGCATAGTGCCGGGCAGAGATGTCGACAAAGGCCATCCGCTGCCAAAGCGAGGGGTTGAAGGGGTCTTTGTCTATCTGACGCCCCAGTCGCTGATGGGCCTCGTCATAGCGCGCCAGCATCATCAAAAGGTCCACAATGGCGTCTTCAGCCTTGTCTGAGTCGGCATAGTCGGCAGGCAGACTTTCGAGCAGTTCAAGTGCCTCGCGGGCATAGCCATAGTCTTTGAAAACCATGGCGGCATCAAACACAAAGTCGTTGACGTCTTGTCCCGACGCCGCCGACACGGCCTTGCCTTCTTCCACAAACCTCATGGCCTCTTTGGCATAGCCCACCCGCAGTTGGCCCTCAATGTTAAACAGGCGCGTGTCCAAACCATCTTTTTCGCGGCCTTCCACGAGTTCTTTTGCCTCGTTCCATCGCCCCTCGTCCATCAAGACGTGGGCTTTGGTGTAGACCACCTCGATGTTATCGGGCTCTTTGCGCTCGGCCAGCAAACGGCATATCTCAGCCTCAAAATCACGGCCTTGTCTCACGTAGTGGTCCATGAGGTCGAGCAGGTCTATGGCGTCGAGTTCGGGCACTTTGAAGCGTTTCCATTGCTGCTCAAAGGCTTCGGCAATAAACTCAATGGGAGTGTTGGAATCTTGCATAAAATCGACAGATTAACGTCCGCTACGCTTGACAAGGGCGCGGAGCTTTTCGTTGAAATGTGTGGCACGGATGAGCGTGTCGAGTGTGATGTGCATACGGTAGCACCAATATTGGTCGGGGTTGGCCGGCACGTTGATTTGCTCGTTGATGTAGTCGGGGCGGCGCAAGCCGGCGTCTATGCCCAAAAAGTCTTGCAGGGCAATGAGGCAGAGCATAGACGGACAGGCCAAATGGCGCGCCACAACCTCTTCACACACTTCGGGGGTGGCCTCTGCGGGCGCATCTCCCTCATGGCCGAGCGCGTCTGTCCAAAACGCTTGGGTTTGTTCGCGGTTTTCGTCCCACCAGAGGCGGAGGGGCGGCATGTCGTGGGTGGCAATGGTGGCCACAGACAAATAGGGGTTGTCTTCAAGACGGCCAAACCGAACGCCGAAGGCTTTGGGCATGCGCTGGATTTCGAGAGAGAGAATGTTCAAGCGGGCCAGCACTTCGGGCACTGAGGCCGGCACCATGCCCAAGTCTTCGGCACAGGCCAACATGCTCCAGCGGCTGTCAGCACGGCGGGCTTCGGTGAGTGCTCTGAGTTTGTCGACGGCGCCTTCGGCCCAAAAATGGTTGTGACGGAAATAAAAGAAATCGTTGTGAAGGCGATAGTAGGCTTCGCGGTCGGCCTGGCTCAAACTGCCAAATACGTCGGTGTCGAAACCCTGAATGCGCGGATGTAGACGGTCGGTTTCGGCATCACACACGAAGAGCACTTCGCAGGCCGTCTGCATCAGTCGCTCACGCAGTTGCTTGTCGGCAACCGTCTCGAGCGTGTGGCGTGTGGAGCGGTAGGCCGGACGCAGAGCGTGCCAGCCGTCACATTCCTTTTCAAAATAGAGCGAAAGGTCCACGTCGCCCATCTCTTCTTGCCAGGCCTTGAAGCGTTGGGTCGAGATGCGCGGCACTGTGTAGTGACGGGCATCGGCCGTGAAGCCATAGCCGCGGATGTCGTCGTCGGTCAGGGGTAGGGCAGGGCGGAAACGGCCCATCAGCGCCCAAATTTGGTCGGCCGGAACCTCCCAGATGCGGAAGAAGCCCAACACGTGGTCAATGCGGTAGGCATCAAAATAGTGGCTCATGTGGGTCAGCCTGCGTTGCCACCAATCATAGCCGTCGGCCTTCATGGCTTCCCAGTCGTAGGTGGGGAAACCCCAGTTCTGACCGTGGGCGGCAAAGGCATCGGGCGGCGCACCTGCCTGGCCGTCGAGATGGAAAAGATGGGCCGAAGCCGTGGCGGGCACACTGTCGTGGCACACACCGATGGGGATGTCGCCCTTGATGATGACACCACAAGCGCGCGCCTCGTCGTGGGCTGCCAACATCTGACGGTGAAGCAAATGCTGAACGAAATAATAAAACTCCACGTCGTGAATGCGAGCCGGATTGAAATGGCTCATCTTTGCCTTCATAAACTCGGCATAAGGCTGGAGCCAATATTTGTTTTCGCGCACAAAAGCGAGATAGTCGGAGGCATTGAGCGCACGCTTGGACGTGGCCGAATAAAGCGCTGAGAGAAAATCCATTTTCAACTTGAACACGCTTTCATAGTCCACCTCAGGCAGGGCGTTGAGTCGTTGAGCCTCGGCCTTGAAATTCTCAAAAACAGGCAGGTCGGCCCAAGCCCTCATGTCGAGATAGACCGGGTGAAGGGCAAACACCGACACGCCGTTGTAGGGGTAGGAGTCGCGCCACGTGCCCGAAGATGTGGTGTCGTTGATGGGTAAAATCTGCACCGCTCTCAGACCGACGGCGGCCGCCCAGTCTACGAAGCGTTTCAGGTCGCCGAAGTCGCCTATGCCCTGACTGCCGTCGCTGCGCAGGGAGAACACCGGCATCACCACACCGGCACCACGCCATGGTGCCAACGTAATGCGCGGCCTGTGGTC
>JAHAWW010000122.1 GCA_018383375.1 Prevotellamassilia sp.
ATGGCCGTCAAAAGGCCAGGTGGAGCAAGAGGGGAAAATGGTCGCTGAAACCGCCGTTATATTGTGGGCCCAGATAGGTGCGGTAGGGCTTTACTCCTCCATAACGGGTGTCTTTCGTAAACAGGAAAGGAGGCGCATAAATTTGGCAAGCTTGGGGCGTGACGTGGAGAGAAGACTCCGGCCGCAACAACGCGCCCGAGACAAACATTTGGTCCAAACGGTTCCATTCGCCACGATATTTATAGGTGCCTTCGATGCCTTCAGACGTCTTGAGGTTAGCGGCCATGGCATAATAGGCCTTGACGTCGGCTAAGGCCCATGCCGCGATTTCGGGCGACGGATGGGGGCGAAGACCAAAGGCAATGGAGGGGTCGGTGGCATCATCGTTGAAATCGCCCATGATGATGGCATAAGGAGTGGCTCGATAGGTCAACGCACTGTCGGCCAACTGGCGTACACGCTCTGCCACCATACGCCGATAATCATCAGCCACACGAAGACCGCCAAGACGGCTCGGCGAGTGGCAAACGAACACATCGAGTGTGTCGGCCGTGGGCAGAAGGCCCGTGACGTGGAGGATGTCGCGAGTGGGACGGCCATAGTCTTTAGGCGGTGCCACACTGACGGCCTCCACGGCAATGGGACGGAAACGCAGCGGTTGATAGAGCAAAGCCACGTCAACGCCACGCACATCACGGCTGTGGGTGACGACATATTCATAACCCAAACGGGCCAGACGTGTGCGCCGGCAGAGGTCGCGAACGACAGAGTCGTTTTCCACCTCACAAAGCGCCACAAGCGACAACGGTTCGGCGCCGCCGGCCGAGGCTATAACACGAGCCAATCGCGAGAGTTTGGTGCGATAGCGGCGGGTGTCCCATTGTCGCGTTGCAGTGGGGAGAAACTCATAATCGTCGAAGCCGGCATCATGGCAGGTGTCGAAAAGGTTTTCGACATTGTAGGTCATCACGCCAAAACGCCTCGACTGGCCGCAGACACTGCTCCAAAAGGCCACAAGGCAGACCACAGGCAAGAGCAAAAAGAGCCTACGCCTATTCATGATGATAAGGTTCGCCGCGCAAGATGGTCATGGCGCGGTAGCATTGTTCCACAAAAAAGAGGCGCACCATCTGGTGGGAAAACGTCATGCG
>JAHAWW010000125.1 GCA_018383375.1 Prevotellamassilia sp.
ACCGGTTTCTGCATAAGTCGCTTGGTGGTGGAGGAGGCTGCGTTGGAATAGAGCTGTTTGGCCAACTGCTGGGTGATGGTGCTACCGCCGCCGGCTTCTTTCTGCCTCAAAATGCCTCGTTTAATGACGGCACGGCCAAGCGCTCTGAGGTCCACGCCGGAGTGATCGTAAAAACGTTCGTCCTCGGTGGCCACCAAAGCTTGGAAAACATAGGGAGAAATGCTGTCGTAGTCTACATACACGCGATTTTCGTTTCTCGACCAAGTGCCCATCACCTTGCCGTCGGCCGAAAAGATTTGTGAGGCGTATTTGTTGATGGGACTATCGAGCTCGTCAAGCGGCGGCATATAACCAATTTTGCCGGCTTTGACGAGAAAGAAAAACACGACGATAAAAATCATGGCGAGCCCCCAAAGGCTCCAAAGTATCTTGAAAAACAGTTTTCGCATGGACGATAGTTTGACAGACCGACTCTGCAGGCAACACCTTTGTCGGGCGTCGGGCAGACTGCACCGCCTTTGGCGGGTGGCTTGTCGGTGGGTTTTACCTACTTCACTGCAAACTTACAAAATTCTCCCACACACACGGCCCCTCTGCGCCTTTTTATTTATGCTATCGGCCGATTTTATGAAGGCCAATGTGTCGTGCAGGTGCTTTGGCGTGGCTTCAAAGACGCCTATCAGTCGCCCCCGGCATTTGTTCAAAATGGGTGATTGTCTGTGACGGCACATTAAACATTGTTTACAAATCGTCGAAAAGGTGAGAAAATATCCTAATTTCTTGATAATATAAACAAACGGTTTATAAAATCATTGTAAACAACTATACGATAGTGTTATATGGTATATCAGACTATTTGTCATAAGGAATGGAAAGTCTAAAAGCCACTTCATAACGTTCAAAAAACCGTTTCAAAAATCCTTTCCTTATGACAGTTTTTCGTGTCATAAGGTCCGTATAAACAGTCCTTATCGCTGTAACCCACTGAAACACAAAAAAGAGGGCGTTCGAGACACCCTCTTCTTCTATCCTGTATCAAAGTTAAGCCGAAAACAGTGGACGCAAAAAGACAAATAGACATCAAAGCGTGTGCAGGTCTTGCATTTTATCACACCATCGGTGCGAGCAAGTCCATTTTTAATTATATTTGCAGTTGGATAAAAACGAAACTATGAAAAAACTTCGCGTACACAGTTATGAAAGCATGGGCACGTTCGACGGCCCGGGATTGCGTTTTGTTGTTTTCTTGCAAGGTTGTCCGTTTCGCTGCCTCTATTGTGCCAATCCCGACACGATTGACCCCGTGGGCGAGAGCAAACTCACCGACCCTGACTATATCTTCGACCAAGTGGTTTCGATGAAGGCGTTTTTTGGCCGCCGTGGCGGTGTGACCTTTTCGGGCGGCGAACCGACCGCTCAGGCCGAGGCGCTCGTGCCCCTGTGCCAACGTTTGAAAGAGGCCGGTTTTCACATTTGCATTGACTCCAACGGTACGGTGTGGAACGAACATGTCGAGGCGCTTTTCCGCACAGTCGACCTCGTTTTGCTCGATGTCAAAGAGATTGACCCGGAGCGTCATGAAGCCATCACCTCGCGCAGCAATGCCCGCACCCTCGAAACGGCCGCTTGGCTTGAGCGCGAAGGTCACCCCTTTTGGTTGCGCTACGTCTTGGTGCCCGGGCTGTCTAACGATGACGACCATCTGCACCGTCTTGGCCGCCATTTTGCCGACTACAAACAGATTGAGCGCGTAGAGCTTCTTCCCTACCACACCCTCGGGGTTCACAAATATGAGGCTATGGGGCTCGACTACCAACTCAAAGGCGTAAAAGAAAACACCCCCGAGCAGTTGGACCACGCCGCCGCCATACTTCGCACCTATTTCCCGCAATTGGTGGTGAATTGAAGCGATAATCTCGTGCAGTCTTTAAACTTAGGCCTAACGACCCACGCTAACACAATTTGGAACTATCAGGCCGGCGTGACCGACAAATTATTGCTTGGTTACTTAAACGATTGTTCAATAAATTAAAACGAACTTCATATATACCATTCATTATGCCCAGCACCCTAATCTGCCCCGTTTGCGGCACCGAAATTCAACCTGGCGTGACGACTTGTCCCGTTTGCGGTTGCGATATAGCGGGAAAAACCAACGACGACTCGCTGAGAAATCTCATAAAGTCCTATAAAGATATGGGTAAACTTGAGGCCGTTATCAAACTGGCAAATGGGAAAGAAGGCGAAGATGATGAGATTGACCGTATGGTCAAGCAATGCAAAGAGCAATTAACAACCGATAAGGGCCTTGTCATTCTTGAGGCACTCAATCGCAACGATATCGCTTTTGCCGAATGCCAGCTTGAACAACTGAAGGCACTCACCGGAGATAATGCGGCTACACGAAGTCTGGAGGAGCAAGTGAAAGGCAAACAGAATGAGCAAGTGCCGCCATTGCCGCCATTACCGCCCGCCCGGCCAACCTCTCAGTCTGAGCCATTGGATAATCTTGTCGTTACAAAAGAAGATCCGCAACAGGTGAACGAAACAGAACCGGTGAACACAACAAGCACAACAAGCAAAACTGGAGACACTCCGTTGATTATTTTTATTATTGCCATGCTCATTCTATGGATATGGCTTATATTTATACTCACCATATTAAATTAGACCAGATACCCTTCTATGAACACTAACACCTCAATCTGCCCCGTATGCGGCACCGAAATACAACCCGGCGTGACGACTTGTCCCGTTTGCGGTTGCGACATGTCGAGCGGCGACAACGACGCCTTAATCGGTCTCATTCAAAACTATATTGATAAAGGCCAAAACCTTTTGGCACTCAAACTCTTGAACGACTCAGGCCGGACCGGTGGCGAATATGACCGCCTCAGGGCACAACTGCAAGAAGCGACAACGCCACTGGCAACCACGCCGCCACCACCTCCACCTCCTGCACCTAAAACCGAACACGCTAATCAGAGCGACAACACTTCGGCCACGCAGACCGTAACGAACGCAACGCCTGTGGAAACCGAAATAGGCTTTTTGCCTCATTTGCGCATGGTCAGCCTCTTGGCGGTATATCTTGTTCCTATGGTAGCCTTGCCGCTTTTGGCGCAATTGATGCCAGATGTGTTTTATGAAATGAATGATGCGGGTGTAACAATTTATTATCACATTCATAAGTTGTTTATGGTGCCGCTCTACTTCTTCCTTGCCGTCTATGCGCTGAAAGGGCGAGCCGCTGCCGTCATCGGCTGGGTGTGCACGGGACTTGCCGTCACACTGTTTTTCCAAAGCGTGCTACAAGCCCCATTTCAAACCATACCCATCACAATAATGATTATCTGTCTTTTGATGGCTTGTTGTGCCCGTCCGCGTTATCGTGCACCGCTTATCGTACTCACGGTCTTCGGTGTCCTCGATTTTGCCTTTTATACTTGGGGTCTGAAGGCCTTTTTCGACTCGTGCGATTACATCCCGCAAACGACAGAACTATACACGGCCATGCGAACCATTATGGACACAGTGTATGTATTTGCTTGGGCATGGTTGATTTATGTGTCAATGACCGAAACCAAAAACGTTGCAAACACAAGTGCCCAAGAGCCAAAAGCAACGGCAGACATGCCGGTCTGGGCTAAAGTGCTGGGCATTGTGGGTGGTGTGTCGCTGTTGATGGCATGGCCTATTCTGCTTTGCTCGTATGGTCTATACATAAAAGAGCTGGCTATCCTCAGTTATGTCTTAAATGGTCTTGGTTTGCTGCTCTTGGCGGGGATTGTTGTGGCTTACGCGATGAAGGCCGAGAATATGGTGGTGAAGGTTACCGGTTTTGTGGCAGGCGGCATTACAGCTCTCGTGTTGTTGATTAAGTTGTCATCCGATTTGTCTGACACATTCGACCTCAACCTCCAAGACTTCTCTCTGTGTAACCTGGCGGTCATCATCATTTGCGGTGGATGGTTTTGGGCAGACAAATGCCTTTCAAAGGGAGCCATGCGTGGCGCTGCAGCCTATGCCGTCATTGTGCTGATGCTGGCCATTACACCAATGGTCCTTTCATTGTCTGATAATACGTTCGCGCTTTTCATCAACATGACCAGTTTGCTGACCATTGAGTCTGCCATCATCATGTTGCCGATAGCTTTGGCCTACCCGCGACTCAACAAGATTGCACCTGCACTCATATCCTTCGGCGTGCTTTCGATGCTTATGGTTTGCTATTTCGTCAGCGGTTTATTCTCTTCTCTCACTCGGATTTATTACTAACATAAACACCACACGATATGACTAATGATCAAAACAACGGAACGCAGCAGAACGATATGTTGCTGGGACTGCTCCAATCTTATGAGGCCGAGGGTCAATATGCCCGTGTACTCAAGATGTTGACCACCTCTCCCGTCGAAGGAGCCGAATACGAAGCGCTCAAACAGCGCTGTGAGTTTGCCATTTCGCGTCAACAAGGCGACCTCATAGACAATGCGCTCAAAGCCGGCAACCATGAAGCGGCCGCCAAAGCTTTGGCTGAATTGCGCGATGCCGTGGGCGAAACAACCATTGTAAAGGCTTTTGCCGCACTCATTGGTCCAACGCAACCAATTGCAGACTCCCCAACACCGCCTCAACCGGCCCGAGAAACAAATGAACCTGCTCCAATCTCAACGGTGGAAAAGGCCGAGCCTGCTGCCGACAACACTCATAATGAGCCAATGGAGGACCAACTCCCCCCACCCTCACCCAACAGCAAATATCCTTTCACCGAAAACATCAGTTTCGTGGGCGGATTGGGTTATGGACCTGCAGGCAAGAGCGGGCGTTTCACACTCTACAACGAAGAAGTGCTATTCCGACCATTCATCGTTAATTTCGGTAGCACACAAGACCGCCGTTTCCCCATCAAAGACATCATCAAATATCATCACGCCATGATGGGCATGGCCTCGTTCAAACTCAAAGACGGCACCATAGTGCGCATCAATCTGGTCAAGAAAAATCGTTTCTTACAAGAGGTGGAGGCGCGCCGACAATATTATTATACATCGCGTGGACTGCCCGTGCCTGAACTCGAATCCTAAAGCTGCACGAACCAATCATCGTCTTAATGTCATCATATACTTATGGGATACGCCAGATATTTTGGAGCATTCTTGGGCTTTATCCTTACCCATAGTTTCTTTGGGGCCTGGATAGGCTTTGCCGTTGGCTACCTATTCGACCATTTGACCACGTCGAAACAAACTGTGCCCAAGCCTGAAGACATCGAACGCTTTAGAGCGCAGCAAAGAAACACCTTCTTGCATTCTTTGATGGTGCTCTCGGCCCACGTCATTCAAGCCGACGGCAAAATTATGCACTCAGAGATGGAGCACGTAAGGTCTTTCTTGCGCAATAATTTTGGCGAAGCCGTCTCTGCCCAAGGCAATGACACCCTGCTCAGACTTTTTGAGTTTCACAAACAACACAGCGAGCGCGAGTGGCAAGACTACATCCGCAGGGCCTGCTATGACATGGTCACAC
>JAHAWW010000126.1 GCA_018383375.1 Prevotellamassilia sp.
CACAACCCTGCACAAACCCATCATAACATTTGCGCCAACATCACTTCTATACCCAAATTGTTGCCTTTTTCCCAATCACACAATCACAGGCTTGTAACGCATTGAATATGTGATAATTGCTGTGATTGAACGCTTCAGTCACCTCAATCACACTTTTCAACAACTGAAGGCAGATAATTGGGGGCTTTGGACTGGGGTTTGCGAATAATCACCGCATTTGATGTCACTCAATAGGAGATAATCTCACGCCGAGAATGTTCAAATATGCCGGTCTTCAATGACAAGAAACGCTGACAATAATTTTCGGCCCGGCAAAAAAATTCGCCAAACGGCCACATTGACTCGATATGGCTTTTAGTCATTCCTCCCATAAGCCCCGCAGCTGCCGCAATAAGGACAGAAGCTGCAGGCATAAGGACAGGAATGACTCGCAACGACACATTTTAAGTCCTGATACACAAGAAGGTAGCGCCAAAAGGCGCTACCTTCTACTCTATACTCAAATTTACCGATTTCTTGTTATCTGAAAAAAGACAAAAGCGGCCGCCGGCGCTGCAATGCCTTGACCGGGTCCGCGACGGCCTCACCACACGTCAGAGCTTCAAGATGACCGCTCCCTGAGCCTTGACCGTGACGAAGGTGTGGGAGTCGGGTTTGATTTCGACCGTCTGGGTGATGCCGCTGAGCAGGTCGATGGCCGAACGGATGCCGGGGCGCAACGACAGGAACTCAAAGGCGTGGCGGGGTATGCGGATGCCAACATTGGCGTCGTGGTCGTCGAAGTTGACCACGATGAGCAGTTTCTCCTTGCCCTCAGCGCGGAAAAAGGCGAAATGGCGGTCGGGGTTAAAACCGCAGGCGCGGTCGTAGTTGGCATACATCAGGTCGTAGCTGATGCCTTCGCGCAACGCAGCCGAGTCGTTTGATAGGCGCAACACGCGGCGGTAGGTGTTGTAGAGGTATTGCTCATCGGCCGTGAGGTCGGTCAGGCCCGACGTGATTTTCTGCAAAGACTTCACACCCCAATAGTCGAAGATGGTGGTACGGCCGTCTTTGCCGCTGAAACCTTCGGCGTCCATTCCTTTTTCGCCCAACTCCTGTCCGGCATAGACCATAAAGGCGCTCTGACGCAGCAAGGCCGACACAATCAAGGCCGGCACAGCCCGACGTGGGTCACCGGCAAAAAAGTCGGAAGCGATGCGCTGCTCGTCGTGGTTTTCGAGGAAGTTGAGCATATGGGTGGAAATGTCGTCGGTGCTTTGCCAACAGCCGGTGATGCAAGCCGCTGAGGTGTGGCCGCCGACCACGCCGCGCAAGGTGTCGTAGAGGCCCACCTTGTCGTAGAGATAGTCAAAACCGCCGTGGTGGATATAGGAGCGGTATTCGCCGGGGTTGTAGACTTCAGCAATGAAGAGCACGTCGGGATATTGCGCCTTGACCTTGGCAATGGCATAGTGCCAAAAATCGCAAGGCACCATCTCGGCCATGTCACATCTGAACGCATCCACACCCTTGCCGGCCCAAAAGAGCAAGATGTCGGTCATTTTGAGCCAAGTGGAAGGAGTGGGAGAGAAGTGGGTGGAGCGTCCGCCGAGGTAGTCTACGCCGTAGTTGAGTTTGACGGTCTCATACCAGTCGTTGACAGAGGGGTAGGCGTCAAACTTGTCATTACCCGTGGCTTTGGCCGGATATTCGCGATAGGGGCCGAGGTCGCTGCGCTTGAGCGAAAAATCGTGGTGGAGCGTCTGACCGGTGATGTAATAAAAATTGTTTTGCGGGTCGAAGGCTTTATTGGGGTTGTCGTCTTCACCCAAGTCTTTCACACCGGCAGGTTTGGCGTCCGAGAAATATTGACGGGCCACGTGATTGGGCACAAAATCCATGATGAGTCCCAATCCGGCTTTGTGGGTGCGGCGCACGAGGGCTTCAAACTCTGCCATACGGTTTTCGGGACGGACGGCCAAGTCGGGGTCGATGTCGTAATAGTCTTTAATGGCATAGGGCGAACCGGCGCGTCCTTTGATGACGTCGGGATTATCGCGGCGAATGCCGTAGGCCGAATAGTCTGTCTCTGTGGCGTGTTCGAGCAAGCCCGTATACCAGATGTGGGTGAAGCCATAGTCGTGGATGCGTGCCAGCTCGGCATCGGTGAAATCGTTCATTTTTCCCACGCCGTTTTCTTGGAGCGAGCCTCCGGGCGTATTGTGTGTCTGTTTGTTGCCATAAAGTCTTGGCAAGACCTGATAGATATTTATTTTCTTTTTCATCTTATAGTGTTGTGCAGGATAATTTATATATGCAAAGATAGGCTTTTTAGCCGACTTAAGCCGGTCTATACGTTGTTTGTCTTGCTCCCTTCGGCTTGAAAGGTATAAATAAAACAAACAGACGTGAGCGATTGGCCCACGTCTGTATAAAAAAGTATGGATGAAGCAAAATAATGTTTATGCGCCTACGCCGCTAATGGTGACGTCGGCATTGCCTTTGCAAATCTTGGCAATCATGCCCTGGAGGGCTTTGCCGGGACCGCACTCAACGAAGTCGGTGGCACCGGCGGCTACCATATTGCCCACCTCTTTGGTCCAAAGCACACTGGCGGTGAGCTGCTTGATGAGGTTGGCCTTGATTTCTTCGGGCTCTGTGTGGGCCAAGCCGTCTACGTTCTGATAAACCGGACAGATGGGCTTCTGGAACTCGGTGACGGCAATGGCGGCCTCAAGCTCTTCTTTGGCAGGCTGCATCAGAGGGCTGTGGAAGGCTCCACCTACGGGCAAAACCAATGCACGCTTTGCACCGGCTGCTTTGAGGGCCTCGCAAGCGGCGTCGATGCCGGCTTTCGTACCACTGATGACGAGCTGACCGGGACAGTTATAGTTGGCGGGTACGACAATTTCGCCCGTTTCATCGGTCACTTTCTGACAAACGGCTTCAATCTGCTCGTCGGGCAGGGCAATGATGGCTGCCATCGTACCGGGAACGGCTTCGCAAGCTTTCTGCATGGCAAAGGCACGGGCGGCAACGAGTTTCAAACCGTCTTCAAAGCTCAAGCAACGGGTGGCCGTCAAGGCTGAGAGTTCACCAAGAGAGTGACCGGCGGCCATCTCGGGAGCAAAATCGGCACCGAGGCAGAGGGCGCTGATGACGCTGTGGAGGAATACGGCGGGCTGAGTCACCTTGGTCTGCTTGAGGGCCTCGTCTGTACCGTTGAACATGATTTCGGTAATGTCGAAACCGAGCACTTTATTGGCCAGGTCAAAGTGTTGCTTGGCAATGGGATACTTTTCATAAAGGTCTTTGCCCATTCCTACGAACTGGGAACCTTGGCCGGGGAATACGAATGCTTTCATTATCTTTTGTTGAATTTTAGGGTGTTTCGTCGTTTGTGAACGCTTGCAAAATTACTAAATCTTTTGCTTTCGGAGTGGGAGCGGGGCGAAAAAGTGGTTCATGCCGCCATGACCTTGCCCCAGAGAGACATCGCGGCCTTGGGTCAGGGCTTGGCTCACATATTGTTTGGCCAAAGAGACACTCGTGGGCAGGTCTTGACCTCCGGCAACATAGGCGGCAATGGCAGAAGAGAGCGTGCAACCGGTGCCGTGGTCGTTGGGGGTGTCGATGCGTTGCCCCTCGAAGGTGGTGAGGGTAGTGGCGGTGACGAGCAGGTCGGTGGGTTGACCTTGGGCATGGCCGCCTTTGACGAGTACGGCCGGCACGCGAAAGCTACTGATGATTTCACGAGCGGCTTCTACAAGGTCTGTCTTGTCGCTCAGGCATCGGAGTTCGTCGAGATTGGGGGTGACGAGGCTGACAAGAGGAAGCAGTTCGCGACACATGGTCTCAATGGCGGCCGCGTCGATAAGGGGATGACCCGAACTGGAACGAATGATGGGGTCGAGCACGACAAAAGGCACGGGATGCGCCCTCAGACAGTCGGCAATATGGCTGATGATTTCGGCATTGGGCGTCATACCGATTTTCACGGCCCGAGGCGAGAGGTCGGTCAAGACGGCCAACATCTGGTCTCTCACAAGTGGGCCGTCGACGGGCACCGACTGCGTGACGCCGCAGGTGTTTTGTACGGTGATGGCGGTGATGGCCGTCGTGCCATAGCACCCCAAAGCCGAAAAGGTTTTCAAATCGGCTTGAATGCCTGCGCCGCCCGACGGGTCTGAACCGGCCACAGATAGACATATATTATAATGTGTCATGAAAGTGATTTTTTGCGATGAAATCAGATAAAAACAAAGCGAATGTATAAAAACACAGAGCGTCAAAAGACTTAAATCTCTTGACGCTCTGAATGTTGGTGGGCAAAGATGGATTCGAACCACCGAAGGCGTAAGCCAGCAGATTTACAGTCTGCCCCATTTGGCCACTCTGGTATTTGCCCATCCCTTTCGGTTATAGTGCAAAATTACAGATTACTTCTGTAACTGCCAAGCGTAGTCTATCATTTTTATCGCCGTGATGGCAAATTCGTCGCCTTTATTGCCGAGGGTGCCGCCGGCTCTTTCTTCGGCCTGCTGGTGGTTGTTGACGGTCAAGACACCAAAAACAACGGGAATGCTACCAGTGGTGTTGAGCTGGGCAATGCCCTGGGTGGCGGCTTGACAGATGTAGTCGAAATGGGGCGTATCGCCCTTGATGACGCAACCGATGACGATAATGGCGTCGACATACCCGTGTTTGGCCAATTGGGCGGCACCAAAGATGAGTTCGAAGCTGCCCGGCACGCGACTAATGGTGATGTTGCAGTCGTCTACGCCGTGGGCGTGGAGGGTGTTGACGGCTCCTTCGAGGAGTTTGTCTGTGATGTCGTTGTTCCATTCAGTCACCACTATGCCAAAGCGCATATTGGTGGTGTCGGGCACGGCCTCAGACTGGCTTATGAAACTGAATTGTTGTGTAGACATAACAAAGGCAATCCCCGACGCCGACGGCAGAGCCACAGCGCGGGGATGTGTCGTTAATTATTTTGTGCGCTCGATATACTTGTCAACTTCAGAGTCGAGCATACCCTGCTGCGACAGGCCGAAGGTGGGGTATTTCTCTTTGATTTCCACGTAGAGGGCGTGGGCATCTTCTTTTTTCTTTTGGCTTTCGAGCAATTTGCCGGCTTCGATGAGATAGAGGGGCGAAAGGCTGGCATTGTCGGCTTCAGAGGCGGCATCTTTGTAGGCCTCGATGGCTTTGTCTATCTGCTTGTCGCTGACATAGCAGCTGGCGAGAGTGGCGAGTGCCTGAGGCGAAACGCCGAGATCGCCTTTGGGCGAGAAGTCTTCGAGATATTTGATGGCTTCTTTCACATTACCCATCATATAATAGGTCACGCCGGCGAGGTAGTTGGCCATATTGCCGGCATTGCCACCACCGTTGGCAAGTTTGATGAGACCGGGATATTGGGCCTGGCCTTTAAGCACTTGGTTGAACAAATCGTCCACCTGTTTTTTGGCATTGGCGCGATAGTCGGCCACTTGCTTCTTGGCAGAGTCGGCATTGGTGGTGGTAATCATGCCGCCCATACGCATTTGCTGCTCAATAAGTGAGTCGGGAGCTGCAACCACCTGCAGATATTGCTGTTGCATCTGGCGGGCATTGTTGAGCTTTGTGATGGCCTCGGTGATTTGAGTCTGTGCCTTTTCGTCGGCCGGACCGGAAACGAAGTTCTTGTAAGCGTAGACACCACCTACAATCAGCAGCACGACAATGGCAATGATGCCGACGCGCTTAGCTTTTGGGTTTTTCAGAAGATTTTTTGCGCCCGCCAATTGGTCTACGGGCTGTTCTTTAGTCACTTTCTTTTGGCTCATAATATGGTTTTGTTTTTGATTTTCAATCGAAACGAAGTTTAGGCTTAATCGGCGCAAAATTAAGCTTTTTCTTGCTTGTGGTGAAATATTCAGCCTGTTTTTTTGAACGTTGCACGCTTTAAGGAGTAAATAATCAACTTATAGAGTCTACGAAACGAATTAATCTAAAAACGGCGCACTCCTAATAATGAACAGCAAATCAGAGCGATTACAATACTCATTGGGTTTGATATTTCCAATGGGCGTATGTCCTTGAAGCATCCGGTTGATACAATGAAGCGGTTCGTCGACACAAATCAGCAGATTTTTGTATTTTTGCACTTGTTTCGTTTACACACCCTTAATTATATGTTTCTCAAGTCACTCCATATCGTCAACTACCGCAACGTGGTGCAGGCCGACTTAGGGTTTGCGCCAAAAATCAACGCTTTCATCGGACAAAACGGTATGGGAAAGACCAACATACTTGACGCCATTTATTACCTGTCGTTTTGTAACGGTGCGGTGTGTCGCGCCGACCAGTTCAACCTTAACCACGAGGCCGATTTCTTTATGATTCAAGGCACGTATGAGGTGGAAGAGGGGAGCGACCTGACGGTGTCGTGCAGCCTGAAGCGTGGCGGGCGCAAACATGTGAAATGTGACGGAAAGGACTATAAGCGTTTCTCAGAACATCTCGGTAAAATTCCGTTGGTGATGCTTTCGCCGAGCGACTCTCTCTTGGTTTCGGGCGGCAGCGAAGAGCGCCGGCGGTTTATGGACGCAGTGATTGCCCAATACGACCGACATTATCTGGCTGCCATCATTCGCTATGAGCGCTCGCTCAAACAGCGCAACGCCTTGCTTAAGGCTGAAGCCGAACCCGATGCCGGTGTGCTCGACGTACTCGAGGAAATGATGTCGGCAGACGCGGCTGTGATTTACACCGCAAGAGCCCAATTCATCGAACAATTATCGCCCATATTCTCAGACCTTTACGCCAAACTTTGCCCCAACGACTCTGAGCAGCCGGCCATTGACTACGTCAGTCATGGCAGTCGCGGAACACTCAAGGAATGGCTCTCAAGCTGGCGCGAAAAAGAACGCATCGTGGGCTACACGCTGCATGGACCGCACAAAGACGAACTCGAACTCACACTCGGCGGCTTCCCGATGAAAAAAGAGGCTTCACAGGGGCAGACCAAAACGTTTTTCATTGCCATGAAACTGGCCCAATACGTCTTCCTTCACCACCACGGACACGCCGACACGCCGCTGCTCTTGCTCGACGACATTTTCGACAAACTCGACGCCGATCGCGTGGCCCGTATCGTAGACTACGTTTCGGGCAATGACTTCGGACAAATCTTTATCACCGACACCAACCGCGACCACTTAGACGAAATCCTTTCGGCCACGGCCGAAGACTATCGACTCTTTAGGGTGACCAACGGCCACGTGTGTCTGGAACAGAAAGAAGACAAATAGACAAAATACTGTCTATAAGAAAATTGGAAATAACAACCTCAATAAGCACTTTAATATGCATCGCCGCAATTCCGTACCGCTCACCGACATTCTTATGCGCTTCTTGCGCGATGAGGGATTGGAGACTCCGCTCAACCAATACCGCCTGGTGCAGGCTTGGAGCAGTGTGGCCGGCGAGAATGTGAATGCCCATACGCTCGAACTGTATATCCGCAATCAGACGCTTTATGTCAGACTCGACTCGCCGGCGTTGCGCAACAACCTGATGTATGCGCGCCGGCAGATGGTGGCCGGACTTAATGACGCCGTGGGCGCACAGGTCATTGCAGACATACATTATTTATAAAGGAGTGGGGCGATGTCACTTGCCAAATGTTTTCAGTCTTTCTTTCCAGCCATCAGAAACAGCGAAAGCGAGTTGTAGCCGAAACGGATTTGCGTATAGGGTTTGTAGGGCGGATAACTGCGGTAGGCCTTATAGGGCTTGTATTTCTTGTAAGATTTGTAGGGCTCGTTTTTTGTATATTTCGACACAGCACCCTCCTGGAAACCGACACGATAGCCCTTGTGGTCGATGACCAGGCCGTTTTCAAACCATCCCAGGTGCTTGCCATTGAAGCCGTAAATATGGAAGTAGTCTTTGTCTGTGGCGAACAGATAGGCCACGGGCGTACCGTCCCACATATAGATGGGTAGGTCGGAGTCGGCTGCATCGATGTAGGCGATGGGTTCGCCGTCGGCGTTGAACAGGGTGATTTCTTCGGCTTTGGCGATGCCGGCCGTGAAAAACAGGAAGAGAGCAAAGAGCAGTTTTTTCATAGCATCGGGATTTGGGGATGAAACAAGCGGGACTTGCGGTGGCGCGGAGAACGTCGTTATTTGCTATTCTCAGACTTTTGGCTTTTCAAAAAGGGGATGTGTTTCATTTGCCGACTGATTTGTCCGCTTCGCTTTCTGACATATCGGCTGGGTTGTTTGCTGCTCATCTTAATCGGGTTGGGCAGAGTGGCGGCAATCGTGGCGCAATCTGAGCGGCTCAACGCCGCGGCGTGACAGCCGAAATGCTCTTGTGCGACGGCTTCGGCGCCATAGATACCCGGGCCCATCTCGATGCTGTTGAGATAGACCTCCATGATGCGCTCTTTGCTCCATAACAATTCGATGAGCACGGTGAAATAAGCCTCGAAACCTTTTCTCACCCACGACGATTGCGGCCACAAAAACACGTTTTTGGCCGTCTGCTGACTGATGGTGCTGGCACCACGTCGGCGGCCGCCGGCCTCGTATTCGGCTCGAGCCTCCTTGATGGCTTCATAGTCAAAACCATTGTGAGAAAGGAACTTCTGGTCTTCTGAGGCCATGACGGCCACGGGCAAATAAGGCGAAATGCTGTCGAGCGGCACCCATCGGTGTTTGTAGTCGGTGTAGGTTTTGTCGTCGGAATGACTCCAACTGCGTATGAACATGAGCGGCGTGTATTTCACCGGTGCCCAACGATAGATGAGCACCGCCAAAAACGTGGAGACCAGAAATCCCACGGCGAGCCACATGAGTATTTTGAAGAAGAGTTTCATGATGATGGGAGATGCTGAAAGTCAAAGAGTCAACAAGTCGACAAGTGGGTCGTTGCCGCTCGTTGGATTAGGGGCAATGGAGCAAACCACTTGTTGACCAGTTGACTCGTTGAGGGGTGGACCGTGCAACTTGGGCCTCACCGACGCAGGGTCAGTGCGTCATGTGCACTTATCAGAACGGCAGGTCATCTTCGCCTCCACCGGCAGCCGTGGCAAACGGGTCTTGGCTGGCCGCAGGAGCCGGAGCGGCCGATGCGGCAGGAGCTGGGGCTGCAGGAGCAGCGGGAACTGCTGTCGGAGCGGGAGCCGTGGCGGGCACTGCACGCCAAGCGCGGATGTCGTTAAACCAGCGGCCGTTGTATTCGTGTGCGTCGATGTCGAAAGACACGGTCATTTCGGCGCCTACGGTGATATTCATTTCGCGCAGACGGTCTTCGCCAAACACGGTGAACACGCATTTGCGGGGATATTGCTCGTGTGTTTCAATGACAAATTCTTGCGACTTCCAAGTGTTGCCCGTACGGTTTGAGGTGCCCGAACGCTCGGGCAGGGCAGCAATGATTTTTCCGGTAATTTCCATATATGTGTTATATTGTTTAGGGTTTTCTCCGCAAATTTAGCATTTCATTTTCTTTCTTGCCACGATTTCAAGACGAAATACAAATCGTTTGGCTAATTTTGCCTTTGCGCCCACGGGCCACATACCCACTTCGCCATGTCTGCATCTTCGTCTGCCGTTTCTTCTTCAACCCCCGTTTTCGGGCTTTATGTGCACGTGCCTTTTTGCCGCACGCGCTGCGTGTATTGTGCGTTTTATTCGACCACTTGCGGCACCGAGCTTCAACAGAAATATGTCGAGGCCGTGCGACTTGAGATGGCGCGAAGGCAAGACGAACTGCCGGGGGTGGCACAGACGGTCTACCTCGGTGGCGGCACGCCCTCGGTGCTCGAAGCCTCGGCGCTCGAACAACTTTTTGCCTCATTTCATCGACACTTTTCGCTCTCACCCGATGCCGAAATCACCATCGAGGCCAACCCCGACGACGTCGATGCCGCCTTTTGCCGCAGGCTGAATGCCTTGGGGGTGAACCGAGTGAGCTTGGGCGTACAGAGTTTGAACAACGCACGATTGCGCTTCTTGCGTCGCCGTCACGATGCCGCCGGAGCAGTCGAGGCGGTAGGGCTTTTGAAAGAATATGGCATTGACAACATCTCGATTGACCTGATTTTCGGGCTGCCCGGACAAAGTCTTGAAGAGTGGCAACACGATGTGCACACGGCTCTGAGCCTTCCAGTGACCCATCTCTCGGCCTACAGTCTGATGGTGGAAGAAGGCACGCCGCTGCAACGTATGGTGGAGCTGGGCGAAGTGGCCGACACCGACGAGGCCGTGTATGAGGCGATGATGACTCACCTTGCCGACGCCGCCGAAATGGCTGGTTTTGAGCACTATGAGATTTCTAATTATGCCCGTCAGGGATTTCGCTCGCGCCACAACTCTTCATATTGGCAGGGCACACCCTATTTGGGATTGGGGCCGGCAGCACACAGTTACGACGGCCTGAACCTGCGCCGTGCCAACACCGCCGACCTCCACGCCTATCTGGCTGCGACCGACGGCGGCGTGCCACACACCACGGAGCGTCTGACTGAGGCCGAACTTCAAGACGAAATGGTGATGACGGCGTTGCGTTGTCGTGAAGGAATCGACCTCGGCCGACTTGGTGAACGTTTTGGCAGTGATGCGGCCAATGAAATCAGACGATTGGCCCAGCCTCATATAGACTGCGGATTGCCCACATGGCGGCTTGACGGCCGACTGGCCTTGACGCGCCGCGGCATCATGCTCTCAGACCGTGTCATGGCCGACTTGATGATTGGATGAAACATCATAATCCGGCTTTTATGGACAAAGAAACGCGGTCCGGCAAACCGAAACTGCTACGTTGAAGGTGACGTCGGTAGGCTGCGGAGGCCGCCGTGGTTTGTCTTTTCAAATATCGTCGTTTGGGCGTATCTTTCAACTGAGATAGAAAAAGGAGGCTTCGTCGGCCTCCTTTTTTGGTCAGTTGCGGCCGCTACCGGCCTTATAGCAGGGAAAACAGGGCTAAGGACTGTTTTTCGTGGCCTTATGCCAAGAAAATTTGGCCCTATTTTGGCGTCGTCAAAGTGGGTTTTGAAGCGTCCCAAAGGCTTTTTCAAGAAAAAATCAAGCGTCGGAAAAATAATTTAGGCTTAATCTGAATTTTTTTGTCACTTTAAGCGCCATTTTTGAACAAATGAGCGACTGACAGACGACTTACAAGCGTTCCAGTCGCTCAAAGGGCGCAGCGAGGATGTCGCCGAGACGGGTCTGGGTTTGGCTTGCGGCTTGGGCCAACTGGGCC
>JAHAWW010000134.1 GCA_018383375.1 Prevotellamassilia sp.
ATGCCTATACCGACCGCCTCAACGTCGATGCCTTCGCCCGCTTCTGGTTTGTCAACGACTACGTGCTTAATATGGAAGTGGGACATCCCAAGAGCACATACCTCTATCGCGAAGACCTCTTGGCCCTCCACAGCACTTACACCTTCGGTCCCGTCTGGGATTTCGACTGGGCCTATGGCTATGACGGTTCATACTCCTATTGCCAGTCGGGTGCCACCAAAAACGTCATCTCAAACCTCGCGTCTTCGGCCGGCGGCCGTTTCTTTGAGGCTTTGCGCTCCAACAGCGAGCTTGTCAAAAGGGCCTACTACCGCGTGTGGAAAGATTTTATGGAAAACCACCACGAGGAAGTCATTGAGTTTGTCGACGACTATCTCGCCTTTGCCAATCCCTCTTACCTGCACAATGCCGAAAAATGGAGCGACGGCTCAAACTATGCCACCAACGCCGCAAATATGAAGTCGTGGCTCAATGAGCGCGCAGCCTATCTCTATGCTAACCTCGACACATTTGCCGACGACGATGTCTGGGTGCCCACCAGTGGCGACGTCAACGGCGACGGCTTTGTCACTGTGGCCGATGCCGTCTGTGTGGCCAATCATATCTTAGGCTTGGAAAACGAAAGTTTCAACGAGACTGAGGCCGATGCCGACTCTTCGGGCGAAATCGACGTAAACGACATCGTCCACTTGGTGTCTATCGCGCTGCGACAGTCATCGCTCGCCACATCCACCGGCAACGTGCAGCGCGCCTCTGCCACTCTGCGCCTCAATCCTTTCACGGCTTCTGCCGGCTTAGCCACACAACTCGACATCACCATCGCCACCGACTCTGCCACCAACTACGCCGCCGCACAATTTGAGGTGGTGGTGCCCGAAGGCATGACTTTGGCTCAGGTCTCTGCTTCCAATGTGCCTTGCACCGCCGGGTTCGAACGTCTTGACGACTGCCGCTATCGCGTAGCCCTTTATGCCCCAAATGGTCAGGCTCTCCCCAGGGCAGGTACTGACGTATCACTAACCCTCCAAGCAGATAACTACATTCCTCAACCGCTCCGCGTGGTGAGTATCGACGGCGGTCGTTTGGCCACAACTAAGGGTGAAGACCAACGACTCTCACCACGCTCAGTCGCCTTTGATATGGCCACTACGGGCATCGACATCGCCGAAGCGGTGGTGATTGAAGGCGGTAGCTCGCTCACCGTGAAAAGCGACTTCGCCGATAGCCTCCGAGTCTATTCGCCCGACGGCCGACTGGTTCACACCCTCCAACTCAAGGCCGGAAACAACCAATTCAACATCCCGGCCGGCCTCTACATCATAGGCCGCCAAAAGGTGGTGATCAACCCATAAAACGCATTCATAAGACTCTACGTCTCAGAAAATCACCAAAACATGAAAAAACTGATATATCCCCTTTTGTTGTGGTTTGGTCTTTGGGTCAACACCTTTCAGGCCTCGGCCGACACGGCGCAACCGTCCACTATGTCGCTCAGCATCACCGAAACCCTGCCGGCCAAGGAATGGAGTCTAAGCGTGGCTCTCGAAAATCCCACCGACAGCAACCTCACTGCCTTTCAGATGGACATCAATTTGCCCATCGACCTCTCGCTTACGGCCACCACGATTACGGGCTCCATTCGTCTGCCGGACCATCTCACTATGATCTCTGTCGTCGATGCCCACACCCTGCGCATCGTCGCTTTCTCGCCGGCGGCCACGGCCATAACGCAGACCACCGGCCAAATCCTCTCGCTCACTCTCACGAGTGCCACAGCGGTCACTGCCGGCGATTATGCCCTCACAGCCACAAATATCAGTGTGTCTTCACGAGACGGCACAGCTAAAGCCATAGCCGACGCTTCGGGCACACTCACGGCGACAGTGCCGCCTGTCGTCAACTATACGCTGACGTATCTTGTCGACGATGAAGTCTATGCTACGCAAACTTATGAAGCCGGCGACACCATCACACCGCCTGCCGTTCCTGAGCGCGAAGGCTATACCTTCAACGGCTGGAGCAACCTGCCGGAGACTATGCCCGCCACCGACACGCAGGTCACTGGCTCATTCAGTGTCAATTCCTACACCATTACCTATTATCTCGATGGCGAAGTCTACACTTCACAAGACTATGATTACGGCGCCACCATCACACCACCCCAGGTGACGGTTGACGAAGGCAGTGAGTTTACCGGTTGGGTAGATCTGCCCCAAACGATGCCGGCCTCAAACCTCACCATCAATGGCCACACCCGCACCACCGGCGTAGCCACTATCACTATTGGCGCAACAACGAAAACCTACGACCTCAGCGGCCGTCTCGTCACCACCTCCTCTCGCCTCCCCCACGGTGTCTATATCCGCGGCGGCAAGCGCGTGGTGATTAGTGGCAAATAAGGTCTTGTAAGAGGGTGTGTCAAAATACACATTTTGGATACAGCCTTGAAGGTGCGTCAGAATGGCCAAGATGCAAGGCACCAAAGGATGAGGGCGCAGGGAGTGTACTGAAAGTACATGACCAAGCCCATATCCGATAGCAACGCAGCAGATTGGCTATTATGACACACCGCCGTTGCCGCAAAGCACCAATATTAAACACGCTACAGCAAGCGCCATAAGGCCTATGAAACAAAAAACACCGAGGGCCTGCAAGTCAATTAACTTGCAGGCCCTCGCTTATGTGAAGTCCGAGAGTTTATCAATCGGGAACTTTGGTGCCTTCGCCGAAAGTGATTTCTTCGTAATTTGAGGGCAAATCATCAGATTTCCAGTTCTCGTCCGTCGATGTAAGAGACCCAGCCAACAGCGTGCTGGCGGCTAAAGCATAAGCCGATGATGTGGGACGGATATAATTCTTTTTCATACGCTTATGTTGATTTTTTGATGAGACAGTGCGGTTATTTAATGGTCTTTTGGCCGTTCTTGACATAGACGCCGTGGGTTGGCTCTGCATTGAGGCGGCGGCCCTGGAGGTCGTAGAGGCCTTCGGCCTTGTCTGTGGCCGGTGTGGTGATAAAGGTAATGTCCTCGATGGCCGTCACTTCGCCCTCGCCAATCACGCGCACTTCAATGCTGCGAGGAGCCTCTGAACTTTCGGGCTCGATGATGGCCTCACGTTCTTCGGTGTGCAAATACCAGCGCTGAGCACTGAGAGTACCTTCGGGATGATACAACATGCCCTCGGTCATAGTGTAGTAGTCATAGATGGGATCCATATCGTTGGCGCTCAGTGCTTGATAAGTGCCACAGAAATCATAATAGCGTGTAAAGCTGGAACAAGTTTTTATTGTTTCATCAGCCTGTTCAAGAGCCACATTGGCCATCGTGATATTCTTCTCGCCGGCCTCGGTGGCGCGAATCAGATAGGGGATGTTGGGCAATAGCACGCCCGAAGTCACTTTTTTAATCTCAAGCACCACCTTATTGTTGCCGTCGGCGTCTTCATATTCGTGGAAGTTGTTGATGCATGCCAGCTCAATGCCCTGAGACAATACTTCCGAACTCTTGATGGCAAAAGGCACGTAGAGCGGTTGCCACTTGGTGTGGGTGAAGTTACGCTTGTAGGTGAGATTGGTCACCACCGGTATTCCGTCCACGCTGGGTTGTTCATAGGCCTCGGCATCGGTCAATGTCATGGCGTCGAAGGTCACGGGCCAGTCGCCGGAAATCTTAATTATGTAGTCACCAGGGATTTCGTCGCCATCGTACTCACGCACACCAATCAGATAAGTCGTGCCCGCCGTCACCGAATATCCGAATTTGAAATTTGAGCGGTCTCCCTCATCATCATCTTCGGTTAAAAGCTCGGTGCCGTCACTGTTCCACAACGTACCATAAGTGTCTTCCCCTCCTACAGTCTCGACTGTCATTCGACCTGTTCCCGGAGCGACAAATCGGTATAGGTTGTAGCCGCTTAATTCGTCATCGTATCCCTCTACAGCAGCGATTTGAATGACATTGTCACCAAAATAAAGTGAGGGATATTTCGAAGCGCCGCAAACTGTGCACACGCCGTCATCGCCATATTGATGCTCGCCCGGGATGACGGGGTCGGCAATGGCAGTAGTCAGCTCTTCGTCTGCATATGCCTTGTGGCAGAGCGAACATTCCCAATACGCCACGTTTCCATCGGTGGTGCAGGTGGCGGCTACGGCCTCATGGTATAGGGCCGTGCCGTGAGTGTGAGTGAGTGTGATGGTGGCCGGCGTTTCGGATGCGGTGTTGGCAAATGTGCCGCCTGAGACATAGCCCGTCATACAGTCCCATTCGATGGAGCCCGTGGCATAGACTTGGCTGGTCGAGCCTAATACGGGATAGTTATCCACACCGAGGTTTTGTCCCCACATCGTGACGCCGCATTGATTTTGCAGCCACCAAGTCACTGCGCCGTTCTGCAACTGCTCGGCAGTGTAGGCTGTGACTGTGCCAGTCGTGCCCTCACTGCCAGAACCAATGGCCACAGCCGCGATGGCCACGTTATCGTTTTTCAGCGTGGCTTCCGTATTGAAGAAACAATGGCCTGAAAGGGTCATACCATCAGAGATACAGCCGATAAGCAAGCCTGATGAATTGTCTGAGTTACGACCACTCACATTGCCTAATGATGCCACATCGGTCAATTGCACTGAAGTTGATGCCATTCCGCAAAGTCCTCCAATGTTACGACTACCAATGATATCTCCATAATTGGCACACTGTGTAAGACTGCTGGAGTAGGTAATATATCCCGCAATGCCGCCAGTATTGCTCCCCTCACCAGTCACACTGCCATAATTGGCACAATTGCTGAAGACGGAACTGTACAGAGCATAGCCACATATACCTCCTGTATAAACACTGCCGGTGACAGAAGCCAAGTTTGTGCAGTCTGTCAATTTGGCTGTTGCTGTATAACCGACAATGCCGCCGGTTTCACTGAAGCTGCTCTTAACAGTGCCACTCTCCACCTTGATACCGCTAATATTTTGGCTTTCGCCCAAATAGCCTGCCAGTGTACCGGTGTTCCTTTGGGTATTGGTGATGTCTACACCGGTAAAGGTGATGTCATTGACACAAGCATCAATATAAAGTTTGCTGAAAAAGCCTACATTGTCAGTCGAAGCGTTGATATAGAGATTGGCGATGGTCTTGTGATTGCCGTTAAAAGTGCCATTATACGAATTGATAGGCGTCCAGCTGATGCCCGAAGTGGCTGAGCAGACCGAGCTGAGGTCAATATTGTCGATAAGTATGGCGCAGGCTTTTTGGTGCGTTGTGGCCGTTTCGCCATCGGCAGGCGTATAGGTGCCGTTCACATAGTCGCGAAACCAAGCCAGTTCCGCTGCATTTGAAATATGGAACGGAAAGGCCGACGTGCCGTCACCAACCGCAGGCTGCTGCTGGGCCACGACCATTTGCGTCAAAGACATGGCCACGGCAAACACAAACGCTACATAGCGTTTCGAGGGGGTAAAGTTTAATAGCATAGATAATTAAAAATAGTTTAGGTACTGAAATAATAAAATTGGGTTGAATTCGGTGCAAAAGTAAAACGATTTAACTTAAAGCGGT
>JAHAWW010000136.1 GCA_018383375.1 Prevotellamassilia sp.
TTTGACGGGCTGACAGGACTGCGATTGTTTATGTCTTTTTCGTTGCCGGCTTGAGGGCTTATCTTTGAGGTAGGATAAAAGAAGAGAGAGGCCCATAGCCTCTCTCTCTTGGTTTTCAGTGCATTACAGGAATAAGGAAAGAAAAAACTGCGATATGGGCCGTTTCTGCTGCAATAAAGACCGGCGAAATTTTGCCTTGTTTGGCATGAGATTGTCCGCCATCAAGGCGAGACGAAAAGGCTTAAAAGCGGCCTTTTGGGCATTTACCCGTTTGATTATAAACTATTTAGCAAGGTTTCTACTCAAAAAAAGCTTTCGGTGGCTTTGGGGCGGTTTTCCTCCTCCTCGTGTTTGTTGTCTTAATAGTTTACAAAAAAACGTCACGCCCGGCCCCGGTTTTTGAACAATAACAGGGCTGCCATCCGTGGAGGGGCGAGAGCCCCCTGCGGCTCAGGCTTCAAGTCCCAAAAGGCGGAGCAGGCGGGCTATGCTTTGGTCGATGGTGAGCACGCCCGTGTCGAGCACGAGGTCGGGATGCTCGGGAGCCTCAAACGGCGCTGAGATGCCGGTGAAGTCTTTGACCTCGCCGCGACGGGCACGGGCATAAAGTCCCTTGACATCACGACGCTCACACTCGGCCAGCGGCGTGGCCACATAGATTTCGCGAAAGTCGGCCGGACCAATGATGGTGCGTGCCATTTCGCGCAGGTCGCTCGTCGGACTGACGAGGGCGGCCATGGTGATGATGCCGCTGTCCACAAAAAGACGGCCCACACAAGCGGTGCGACGCACGTTTTCGAAGCGGTCTTCGGCCGAAAAGCCCAAACCGGCATTGACGCCCGTGCGCAGATTGTCGCCGTCGAGCAGACGGCTTTGCAGCCCTCGGCGGGCCAGTTCGTGTTCCAAAGCTATGGCTAAGGTGGATTTGCCCGAGCCACTCAGCCCGGTGAACCAAAGCATGACGCCACGCGTGCCGGTGAGGCGTTCGTGCTCCTCGCGTGTGAGCATACGCTCGAAGGTGGGATAAATGTTTTCAGACATATTCAGAAAGGGGCTAATAGGGTTGCTTGAAGGCAGACTTAACTCTCGCGCGTGTGTGACTTGGAGCGCAGGGTGCAGACGGGCACGAGCATTTCTTGCATAGAGATGCCGCCGTGCTGGAAGGTGTCGCGATAGTAGCTGACGTAGTGGTTGTAGTTGTTGGGATAGGCAAAAAAGCTGTCGCCCGTGGCAAAGATATAGGCCGAAGAGAGCGACGGTGCAGGCAGTCCGATGAGGTCGGGACGGCGTGCCTCAAAAACTTCACGGGGATTGTAACTGAGGTTTTTGCCCAACTTATAGCGCAGGTTGGTGTTGACGTGGCGGTCGCCGACGACCTTGACGGGTGTGGTGGCGCGCACGCTGCCGTGGTCTGTGGTGATGATGATGTCGCGGTCGAGGGTGGCCAGGCGTTGGAAGAGTTCGCGAATGGCTGTGTGGCGAAACCAAGAGCGCGTGATGCTGCGGTAGGCGGCTTCGTCGTTGAAGAGTTCGCGCACCATGCGCGAGTCGGTGCGGGCGTGCGAGAGGATGTCGATGAAGTTGACCACCAAGACGCTCAGCGGCGTGGCGGTAAAGGCGTGAAACTCGCCAAGGAGTCGCTCTGCGCCCTGCGAGTCGTTGATTTTGCGATAGGTGAAGGCTTCGCGACGACGGTAGCGGGCCAGTTGCTCACGCAGCAGGTCTTCTTCGTGCAGGTTTTTGCCTTCTTCATCTTCTTCCTCGACCCAATAGTGGGGATACATCTTCTTGATCATCGCCGGCATGAGTCCGGCAAAAATGGCATTGCGGGCATAGCCCGTGGCGGTGGGGAGGATGCTCAAGCCGAGCGACTCGTCGATGTCGAACTCGCCTGAAAGTTCTTCGCTCAACACACGCCATTGGTCGAAGCGCAGATTGTCGAAAACCATCAGCACAACCTGCCTGCCGGCTCTGAGACTCGGGAAAACCCGACGAGAAATGACGTCGGGACTGAGCAGCGGACGCTCACCGGGCGAGGCGGCCACCCACCCCTCATAATGACGAGCCACAAAGGCGGCAAAGGCTTTCTCGGCATCGTGCCACTGGCTGCGCAGCATCTCGTTCATGGCCTCGGGCGCGTCAGAGAGTTCAAACTCCCAGCGCACGAGCTTTTTGTAGAGCGACATCCACCCCTCAATGTCGAGCGTCTGACTGATGAGGCTGTCTATCTGAATAAACTCACGACGATAGGCCGAGCCGGCGGTCTCTGAGCGGATGGTCTCGACATGGATGTTTTTCTTCAGCGTGAGCAGTATCTGGTGGGGATTGACAGGCTTGAGCAGATAGTCGGCTATCTGTGAGCCAATGGCTTGGTCCATCAGGTCTTCGGCCTCGTTTTTGGTCACCATCACCACGGGCACTGAGGGCGTGATGTCTTTGATGGCCGAGAGGGTCTCGAGACCGCTGAGACCGGGCATATTCTCGTCGAGCAAAATGAGGTCGAATTTGTTTTGACGACAGGTCTCAATGGCATCGGCGCCGCTGACACAGGTCTGCACGTCGTAGCCTTTTTTTTCAAGAAAGACGATGTGACCGCGCAACAGTTCGATTTCATCGTCTACCCAGAGCAAACGTCCGTTGGTCATATTCAATAGTTTTTTGAGACTGAGAAGCTAAGAGACTAAGAGTTAAAAGCGGCCCCAAAAGGCCTGAAGGGCCGTAACATATTAGCCCAGGTCGTCAGGCCTGGGGTTGGGGGATGCTCCACTAATCACCGGCCTGTAAGGTCGGTACGATAAGCAGAAAACATAAACAACATATATACCGCTATTGAGCATAAAAACTCCGTTTGGAAGTGCCGACCTTACAGGCCGGAATGTGGGAGGCTATGTCAACCCAGGCCTGACGACCCGGGCTATGATGTTACGCCCTTACAGGGCTTGCTTAGCCGCTCTTTGTCTTGTTGTTTTTTTGGTCCTACACAGGGAAGAAGGGCCAAATGAGGGGCACAAACAGGGCCGAGAGCAACAGGCAAATGATGTTGAGCGGCAGGCCCACACGCACAAAGTCGGCAAAGCGATAGCCGCCCACGCCCTGCACGATGAGGTTGGTCTGATAGCCGATGGGGGTGGAGAAACTGGCCGAGGCGGCTATGCAGATGGTGACGAAGAAGGGCATGGGGCTGGCACCCAAAGCTTGGGCCATCGAGAGGGATATGGGGAAGGCCAAAGCTGCGGCTGCATTGTTGGTCATCAACTCGGTGAAGAGATTGGTGATGACATAGACCACCACGAGCAAGGCTGTGGGGCCGAGGCTGTCGGTGAGCCCAACGGCCCAACCGGCCACGGCGTCGGCCATGCCGGAATTTTGCATGGCCTTGCTCACGGCAAAAGCGGCGGCAATGGTGACGAGGATGTCCCAAGAAACAAATTTGGTGTATTTGCGCGCCGGGAAAATGCCGCTGACGGCCATCAAGGCGGTCGTGATGCAGACAAAGAAAAACATGTCGAGCCTGAACGAGCCTAAAGCGGCCTTGACCGACGGCAATTCGCCTATGGTGGCACCGGCAACCATCAAGACGACCAACACCACGGCCAGCCAGGCCTTGAAGCGGCCCAGCGACGCGCCTTTTTCTTCGGCAGACGAAACCATAAGGAAAAACGACGAGTCGCCCCAGTTGCTCATAAAAGCTTGGTCGGCAAGCAAGACGAGGGTGTCGCCCTCACGAAAGCGCTCCGAACGCATATCGTGCATGATGAAGGTCTGACCGGCACGGCGGATTTCAACCAGCAGGGCGCCATATTTCTTTGGAAAATCAAAGTCACGCACCTTTTTGCCTATGGCCGGGAAACGGGCGCCAAGCACCACCTCCACACGGCGCAACTTGCCGCCGGCTTCTTGCTCGAGCGATAGTTCTTCGGGCTGACGGTCGGAACGGTCTTGTGGCAAAAGCAGCGGCGAGACAAACGTGATGTAGAGCAAACCAACCACGGCAATAATCAATCCCACCTTGCCCAACTCAAACATGGAGAAGCCGTCAAAGCCGGAGTCGGTGACCATGCCGTTGACCACCAAATTGGTGCTGGTGCCGATGAGGGTGCACATACCGCCCAAGATGGTGGCATAAGAGAGGGGAATGAGAAACTTGGTGGCGGCCTGCCCATGACGCTCGGCCCAACGCTTTATCATAGGGGCAAAGATGACCACCACAGGGGTGTTGTTGAGAAAAGCCGAGATGAAAGACACGGCAGGCAACATGCGGAAATGAACACGCCGCACACCGGCTCTGCCCTTAGGCAACAATCGCTCAATCAAACCACCAAGCAGACCCGAACGCCTCACACCCTCGCTGACCAAAAAGAGCAACGCCACGGTGATCATACCCTTGTTTGAGAAGCCCTCAAGCATTTCGCTCGGTGTGAGTATGCCCAGACACATAAAAACGATGGAGGCCGTGAGCAAAATAAGCCCCGGACGCATACACTCACGAATGAGGGCGCCAATGGCTATGACCAAGACCACTATGACGACGAGACAGTCAAACGACATACAATGGGAAGAAGATAAACAGTATTGGTTTGGTTTTGGGCGTATAAAAGCGACTAATGAGCGGCTTCGTAAGGATTGGAGAGGATAAGGAGGGGTATTGCGACATGGTCAAGACGTCTTGGGCTTACCGCTCTCTATCCACAACAAACCACGGATTGTGCAGGTCGGGCTTGTTGTAGGTCAGCGGGAGGCCTTCGGGATGTGACAAGACACGGGCACCGGCGCCTTCGGCCACAGCCTGACCGGCCGCGGTGTCCCACTCCATCGTGGGGGCCAGACGCGGATAGGCATCGGCCTCGCCTGAAGCCACAAGACAGAGCTTGAGCGAACTGCCGGCAGAGACCAAACGAACTGCACCATAGCGGCGGCGATAGTCTTCGACAAACGCCTCGGTCTCGGGAGAGAGATGGGAGCGCGAAGCCACCACTACTTTTTCGCCGGAAACACGAGAGGAAGAAGAGTCAAAAGGTAACGAACGGGCCGACGTCTGAAACCACATCAAATCGGACTGACCGTCATCGGCTGAAAGACGGGCGGCCCAAGCGCCACCTAAGGCTGCACCGCCCACAAACATCTGGCCGGTGG
>JAHAWW010000137.1 GCA_018383375.1 Prevotellamassilia sp.
CCCATTTCCGGCCTGAAGGGTCGGCACACCAAGCGTTTCGTTATCAATATTTCATTTTCATTCCCCTTATTGTGCCGACCTTACAGGCCGGAATTAGAGGCCCATTTATAACCCAGGCCTTCGACCCGGGCTGATATGTCGCGCCCTTACAGGGCTTGCCGGGCCGCAAATAGCTTTTTGTCTCTTTGTCTCTTTGTCTCTTTGTCTTTTTGACTCTTTGACTCTTTGACTCTCTTTCAAAAAAAACTACCCCTCTTCACATTCTCCCAATCTGCGTGAGATACGCATGGCACAAAAGTTGGGGCCGCACATGGTACAAAATTCGCCGTTTTCGTAATGCGCGTCTTTGTAGTATTGATAGGACAGTTCAGGGTCGAGACTGAGGTTGAATTGGTCTTTCCAACGGAATTCATAGCGAGCTTTCGAGAGCGCATCGTCTCTGAGTTGCGCACCGGGATGTCCCTTGGCCAAATCGGCGGCGTGGGCGGCAATCTTGTAGGTCACCACTCCGGTACGCACATCCTCACGACCAGGCAGGGCAAGATGCTCTTTGGGCGTGACGTAGCAAAGCATGGCCGTGCCGAGAGCGGCAATCTGAGCTGCACCAATAGCCGAAGTGATGTGGTCGTAGCCGGGAGCGATGTCTGTGACAAGCGGACCAAGCGTATAAAACGGAGCTTCGTGACACTTCACCATCTGACGCTCCACGTTTTCGGCAATCTTGTGCATGGGCACATGTCCGGGGCCTTCGATAAAAGCCTGAACGTCTTTGGCCCAAGCACGCTGAACAAGTTCGCCCATGGTGTCGAGCTCGGCAAATTGAGCTGCGTCGTTGGCATCATAAATCGAACCGGGACGCAATCCGTCGCCAAGACTGATGGCTACGTCGTAAGCCGCACAAATGTCGCAAATATCGTCAAAATGCTCGTAGAGGAAACTCTCACGATTGTGTTTTATACACCACTCTGAAATAATCGAACCGCCACGACTCACCATACCCGTCTTGCGACCTTGTGAGAGATGAATGTTTTGCCGACGTATGCCGCAGTGGATGGTGAAATAGTCCACGCCTTGTTCGCATTGCTCAATGAGGGTGTCGCGATAAAGCTCCCAAGTGAGGTCTTCGGCTTTACCTTTCACCTTTTCCATAGCCTGATACATCGGCACCGTGCCCACCGGAACGGGACAGTTGCGCACAATCCATTCACGTGTCTCGTGAATGTTGTCGCCGGTGGAGAGGTCCATCAACGTGTCGCCTCCCCACTTGCAACTCCACACAGCTTTTTCGACTTCTTCGTCAATGCCCGAAGTAGTGGCCGAATTGCCGATGTTGGTGTTGATTTTGACGAGAAAATTCCGACCAATAATCATTGGTTCGGCTTCAGGGTGGTTGATATTGGCCGGCAGAGCAGCACGACCGGCAGCTATTTCATCACGCACAAATTCGGGTGTGATGTGAGTGTCGATGCCGAGGTCGGCGGCATTCATATTCTCTCTGATGGCCACATATTCCATCTCGGGAGTGATGATGCCTTGTTTGGCGTAGGCCATCTGTGTGATGCGTTTTCCGGCTTTGGCTCTATAAGGCAAGGGCGTGTGGTCGAAACGCAAGTGGTCGAGTGCGCGATTGGCCAAACGCTCACGGCAATATTCTGAGGTGAACTCCGGCAAACGCTCCACATCGCCACGAGCGGTTATCCATTGCTCTCGCAGGCGCGGCAAGCCCTTCTTCAAATCAATTTGAGCTGCAGGGTCGCTATAGGGACCAGACGTGTCGTAAATGTAAACGGGGTCGTTGGGCGAGAAATGCTTCTTGCCGTCTTGGTCTTTGGTCACGGTCGGGGTGAGCGTGACACGGCGCATGCCCACACGGATGTCGGGAAAGAGTTTGCCCTGCATATACACCTTCTCACTCGAGGGATAGGTGATTTTCATTTTGTTTTCCATACCATTATATATATAAAGGAGTGGCTACGCTTTGAGAAGCCGCTCAAATTCGCTTTTGTGATACTCATTCGTCGAGTCTCAGCATGGCGGCCATAGCGTCTGCCGGACTCTTGGCTCGACAAATACAACCGCTCACGGCGATACCGTCTATACCCGTGGCCATCAGTGCCTTCACGTCGGAAGCCTCAATGCCGCCAATGGCACAAATGGGCACGTTGATGCCTTCACGAAACACCTCGTCCATGATTTGACGATAGCCCTCAAGGCCGAGCAAGGGTGAGAGTTTTTCTTTTGTGGTGGTGTAGCGAAACGGCCCGAGCCCGATGTAGTCGGCCGAGGCGCGATGGAGGCGGCGAATGTCATCGATGGTATTGGCCGTGCCGCCAATGAGAAAACCTTCGCCGAGCACTTGCCGCGCTTCGTCGACCGGCAT
>JAHAWW010000138.1 GCA_018383375.1 Prevotellamassilia sp.
CGACTGAATTAACTGCCGGTACAGCCTACAATATGTACCGGCTACGCAACTGCTCGCCCCGTGTTCTACGATGACACCATCACGCCCGAAGCGGTTACAGGCAAGACAGAATCTAATGTAACTTTTGCTGTATCTATCTGCACGATGAGTTCGTATATTCGCCCCAATCAGCCAGCAAACACCACCTTGGCTTCGTCCCATATACGATAGATAGCCATACGCTGTTTTGGCTTTCATCGAATTATTCTCTGCGCTGTAAGTAAGCCTTGTAAAGGTCAAGGCATTCAGAAAAGGGAGTGTGTTCCCTTGTGGTTTCAATCTTCACCCACACGTTCCAACCCGAGCGCAGCCGCGCCGTCACGCTGGTTATGATTTCCGTTGCACGCGCTTTGCGCTCGCTTATCGTCTTGTAGGGGTCAAGATGGTATTTCTTTCTTCTCATTGTTCCGACCACGGGGTCGAAACAGAAGAAATCTACATACCAAGTCTTGCCCGTATGGAGTTGCGGAAGGGTGTAAGGGATAACGTCTGATAGACGGTTTTTTCGGGTTGCTGAAGTGCACATTTTTTTGACATTCTTCGCGACCAAAAAATCACATTGGTTTTGAAAAACGCCTGTTATACACTGTCTGACTTTTGTCCGACCAATTTTTCTAATGGCGGGGAAAACGCAAAAGAGTACAGCCGCATTACTGCGATTGTACTCCATATTTGCTCTATTAGTTGCGGGAGCTCGACTCGAACGAACGACCTCCAGGTTATGAGCCTGGCGAGCTACCAACTGCTCCATCCCGCGATGTTCAAACGGTTTGTTTCTCGTTTGCGAGTGCAAAAGTAGAAATAAATTTTGAAACAACCAAGCATAACGGCGTTTTTTGTTGAATATTCGGCGTTTTTTCAAAAAAACGCGGGCTTTGAAGGTTTTTTCGAAGGGAAAAGCATAGTTTTACCAAAAAGTAACGCCACTTGCAAACGCTTTACTGAACAAAAAAGCTGAATAAAGACGTTTCATTAAATCAACACAAACATTTATTGCCATGCAAATACTATTGGCCGATGCTAAAACAATGAAGCCCAATAAGGCTCAACCCGCCGACAGACTGCCGCATTTTGAGTCCGTGGCCGCGACACTGGCAAGCGAAATGGCAGAAGCCGATGTCGACGACCTGAAGGCCGACTTGAAATGCAGCGCCGCTATTGCTGCCGATGCGCTCAGGGCTTTCCGAAATTATGCCACCACCCCACCCTGCCAGGCCTTGACCACCTACGACGGCACCGCCTACAAGCATTTGCGCGCTGCCGAAATGTGTCCGGAGGCTATGGCTTTTGCCGACTCACACCTCTGGATTACGACGTTTATGTATGGACTCCTCCGCCCTACCGACGGCATCAGGCCCTACCGCATAGCACCCAATGTGCAGCTGGCTGCCACCGACGGTCAGCCGCTGAGCCGCTATTGGCGTCACATACTCACACCCACACTCATCGAAGCCGGCAAACAAGACGACGGGGTTTTGCTCCATCTCTCCACGACCGAATACGAGCAACTCTTCGACTGGCGCCTCTTGCAGCGTGACCTGCGCATCATCGTGCCGAAATTTATTGTGCAAAGTGGCGACAAACGAACCGTGCAGGCCGTTTGGGCCAAGGCGTGTCGCGGCGCAATGGCGCGATTTGTTTGCGACAACCAAATCTCGCGACCCGAAGACTTGTCGGCATTCGCCCACGAGGGTTTTGTCTATGACGTGGCGGTGAGTACGCCCAACGTGCCGGTTTTCGTGAGGGAATGACACGGCGTTTTTTTGCTAAGACGAAGTTAATAATGTATAGAGGGTAAAGAGAGTAAAGAGGGGAATAAGAGTAAAGGAGGGTTAAGAACATATTAGCGGCGATATACGGTCTGATAGGCCGACAATAGCGCCCTCTGCCCGCTTTACCTTCATTATTCTCTATACCCAAAATGTTGCCTTTTTCCCAATCACACAATCACACGGCTGTAACTATCTTTCAATGAACACTTTGCTGTGACTGAACGTTTCAGTCACGTTCAATCACGCGCACCACGTCTTCTGGGCTTTTTAATCTACATAAACACTTGGCGAGGCCGCTTCAGAGCCCTTCTGGGGGACTCGAGACAGCCTCGCCGTTTTACGGTTATTGCGCAAAAAGAGTGCTTATTGTCAGTCTGCGTCGGGCGTGATGAGTTTGTAGCCCTTGCCGTGGATGTTGATAATCTCCACGTTTTCGTCGTCCTTGAGATGTT
>JAHAWW010000025.1 GCA_018383375.1 Prevotellamassilia sp.
TTCCCGAGCCGCAGCCTAACTTGCACGAAGTGAAAGTTAGTGCAAGTGAGAGCAAAGGCCAAGAAAAACTTGTTTTTTGACATTCCCGAGCCGCCGCCTAACTGGTGCCGTTAGGCGAAAGTAGTGCAAGGCGAGAGCAGATTGGCAAGAAATATTTGTTTTATTGCCATTCCCGAGCCGCCGCCTAACTTGCGCCGTTAGGCGAAAGTTAGTGCAAGGCGAGAGCAAAGGCCCTCACAATTTTTAGATATTGAAATTGTGCGAAATGTAAGTTACCTACTACGCCACAAAAAAATTGTCTTTTCCCTTTGGCACAACTTTCGTTATCTTTGAACAAAGAGAAAAGAAAGAGGACTCAAAAGATCCTCTTTTATTTGTTTTCAGGCGGTTACGGGGCTAAGGAGAGTTTTTGCAGACCTTATGACAGGAAAAACTGGGCTTATAACTGGAGCGGGAAAGCCTATTATCGTAAGTCGGTGAAGGCATTTAATCGCTTTTTGGGCTTATTCATGAGGTGCTGAAAAAGATTTTCGACGATAATCTAGCTTTTTGTGTCACGGTTGAGGCGGGTAAATAAACAGATTTGTGCTTTGGGGACTCACCTTGCGCAAGTTAGGCTGCGCTCGGCAAAGTCCAATAAAAAACAAGTTTTTTTGGCCTTTGCTCTCGCTTGCACTAACTTTCACTTCGTGCAAGTTAGGCGGCGGCTCGGGTATGTCAATAAAAACAAGTTTTTCTTGCCATTCCGCTCGCCTTGCACTAACTTTGACCTCTCCAAGACAATAACAAACGCCAATGGCTCAACTTCCCGAAGCTTTTATACGACGAACCGCAGACTTGCTGGGACAAACCCGCGGCAAGACGCTCTGTGACGCACTCAACGCCGAAGCACCCGTAAGCGTAAGACTCAATCCGATGAAACCGCACGACGGACTCTTCGACAATACACCAAAGGTGGCCTGGTGTGAGCATGGACGCTATTTAGACAGTCGGCCTTCTTTCACTGCCGACCCACTGTTGCACGCCGGTTGTTATTATGTCCAAGAAGCCGCTTCGATGTTTGTGGAGCAGGCCTTCAAAACCATTGGCCAAACACCCTGTCGTGTGCTCGACCTTTGTGCGGCACCGGGCGGTAAGTCCACTCTTTGGCGGTCGCTGATGCCGGAGGGTAGTCTGCTGGTGGCCAACGAACCGGTGCGGCAGCGCGCAATGATTTTGGCAGAAAATCTCACCAAATGGGGGCATCCCGACGTGGTGGTGACGCAGGGTTATCCCATTGACTTTGCCCCGCTCTGCGGTCTCTTTGACATCGTGGCCGCCGACGTGCCTTGTTCGGGAGAAGGTATGTTTCGCAAAGATGAAGGCGCCAGAGACGAGTGGTCGGTTGAGGCCGTTGCTCAATGTGCAGCCCGACAGCGCCAGATTATCCGCGACGTCTGGCCGGCCTTGCGGCAGGGTGGTTGGCTGGTCTATAGCACCTGCACCTTCAATCGCGAAGAGAACGAAGACAACATCGATTACATTTGCCGCGAACTGGGAGCGGAATGCGTGGCGCCGGCTCTCGACCCCTCATGGGCCATAGATGGCGACCAAACAGGCCGCGGACTGCCCGTCTGTCATTTCTTCCCCGACCGCACCAAAGGCGAAGGCTTCTTCCTCGCCATTTTGCGCAAAACTGCCCAGACCGACCAGCCTCGACGAGTCAAAGACCGACGCCGCAATGGCAAAGACACACCGGCCGGAGTGAGACAGGTGACACCGTGGCTCAAAGACAGCAGTCAATACAAAATAATGCAGAACACCGACGGCGGGCTGTATGCCGTCCATGAAACATGGGCCGAAACCATAAAGCGCATTCAGGCATGTGTCAACACCATCCAAGCCGGCGTGGCACTGGCCGAACCTAAAGGCAACAAACTTGTGCCGGCTCACGCCATAGCCCTCTCAACGGCTCTCAGCGACCAAGCCTTCACCAAGACCAACCTCGATCGCAACCAAGCATTGGCCTACCTGCGCCGTGAGGCACTGGTGCTGCCGCCCGATACGCCGCGCGGGTATGTCTTAGCTTGCTATGAAGGCCATCCCTTGGGATTTGTCAACAATCTCGGTGCCCGGGCCAACAATGCCTATCCGGCCGAATGGCGCATACGCAGTCAGCACATCTCTTAAACTTGAAAGAAAACACTCCACTATGAAATATCTCGAATTTACCTTTACCACAAACCCTGCCGACGAGGCTATACACGATGTCTTGGCTTCGGTCTTGGCCGATGTGGGGTTTGACAGTTTTGTGCATACCGGCACGCTCGACCGGCCGGCTGTCGGGCGCTCCGACAACCCCGAAACACCACTCTTCGACGAACCGACAGAGGCAGGAGCCTTTAAGGCCTTCATCCCCGAGAGTGCCTACGACGCACAGGCCCTTGACGACGCTTTGGCCGACTTCCCGTTGCCCGGCGTGAAAATAGACTATGACAAAACACAGGCTGAAGACAAAAACTGGAACGAGGAGTGGGAAAAACACTATTTCAGCCCGTTGGTCGTAGACGGCCGTTGCGTCATTGCCGGCACCTTCCACAAAGATGTGCCCGAGGCCCAATACCACATCACCATCAATCCGCAAATGTCGTTTGGCACCGGCCACCACGCCACCACGGCCCAGATGATTGGCCGACTGCTGGCCGACGACGTCAGCGGCAAGGAGGTGCTCGATATGGGCTGTGGCACAAGCATCCTCGCCATCCTCGCCCGAATGCGTGGGGCCAAACACTGCGTGGCTATCGACGTGGACGAATGGTGTGTGCGCAACTCGCTCGAAAACATAGCCCTCAACAGCGTCGACGGCATCGACGTCTGTCTGGGCGACGCCTCACTTCTCCCACAAAAGGGACCGTTTGATTTGGTCATAGCCAACATCAACCGCAACATACTGCTCAGCGATATGGCATCTTATGTCGCGCGCATGCGCACGGGCGCGTATATTTATATGAGTGGGTTTTATGTGGCCGATGTGCCACGCCTGCGTGCTGAGGCCGCTGCCTGCGGTTTGCTCTTTGTAGACATGCACGCCTTGGACGAATGGGCTTGCTTGAAATTCCGTAAATCTTTTTCTTAAACCTCATCTCCCTATTACCCAATGAAAACTAAACTCAAGACCATTATTGTCGCATTGCTCGCGGCCTTGACCGTGACGTCGGTCAACGCACAGCAAGAACAGGGCGACAAACGCACCAAAACCATCTTTGCTTTCCCTGAATTCAGAGAAGCAAAAGTCATTCAGCCTTTCGGACGCTACACCACGGCCAAAGTCAACATCTTGCTCAAAAACAGCACACTGTGTTTCGTCGATGGGGAATACATCAAAGAGGCCTACGTGCAAAACGTGCTGGGCGTGAAGATAGACTCCGTGCAATACGTCAAAATCAACGACCGACAGATGGCGCGCGTCGTGGCTCAAAAGGGCTACAACCAATTGTTGTGTCTCACGACGATAGACGAGAAGAAGCTGACTGCCGAGACCTTTGGAGGCGACAATCTGCCTTATCTTGAAATCCCCGACGCGGGTTTCTTTTACGAAATAGACGGGCAGCGCTACAGTTTTGACTTGGGCTATCCTTTGAAAGACCAATACTTTTTCAGCCTTAAGGGACAGATTATCCCCGCCAACGAGTCTAAGTTCAAAGCCTACGTGAGGCCGGAGATGAAACAGGCTTTCAAACATCTCATGGCCGATAAGTGGTGGAGCTGGAAAGACCCCGCCTCGCTCACGCAGCTCTTCACCTATCTGCCGGAATAGGCCTATCATACACGAAAAAGCGCCATACATCAAACCGAAAGCATATCGGCGATGTATGGCGCTTGATAGTATGTGTGTAAAGCGGTTTAGATTTTGCGCTTCACGATGGCGGCGGCGCGGTCGAGCGCCACGTTGATGTTGGGACAAATGTGGTCTTTGCCCAGCAGGTGGGTGAAGCCGTTGTGCTCGAGCACGGCGTAAACGTTTGGCGTGACGCCGGAGAGAACAATATGCGTGCCCTCGCGGTGACTCATTTCGCAGAGGTTTTGAAGGTTGTGGATGCCCGTGGAGTCGATGAACGGCACGCGGCGCATACGGATGATGCGCACCTTCGGGTGGTTGTGGAGGTTGGCCATGAGTTCTTCAAACTTGTTGGCTATGCCGAAGAAGTAGGGGCCGTTGATTTCATACACTTCCACGCCTTTGGGGATGATGAGGTGCTCTTCGTGAACTTCGGCGTCAGTCTCTTCGTTGGGGTCAATCTCGTCGGCAATGACTTTGATTTGCGTGGTCTCGGCCATGCGTCGCATAAAGAGCAGACAGGCTATGAGCAGGCCCACCTCGATGGCCACGGTGAGGTCGAAGATGACGGTGAGGAAAAACGTGATGAGCAGCACGGCGATGTCGCTCTTGGGGTTTTTCATGAGTTGAACGAATGTGCGCCATCCGCTCATATTATAAGACACCATAATCAATACGGCAGCCAGACAGCTCATAGGAATATAGCCGGCCAGCGGCATGAGCAGCAAGAAGATGAGCAGCAACACCACGGCGTGAATAATGCCTGCCACCGGGGTGCGGCCGCCGTTGTTGATGTTGGTCATTGTGCGTGCAATGGCACCCGTGCAGGGAATACCGCCGAAGAGCGGTGTGCAGAGGTTGGCCACGCCCTGACCGATGAGCTCTTGGTTGGAATTGTGGTGGTCGCCGCACACACCGTCGGCCACGGTGGCCGAAAGCAGCGACTCAATGGCGCCCAACACGGCGATGACCAGCGCAGTGGGCAAGAGGTTTTTGATTTGCTCCCAGGTCAGTGTGGGAAACTCGGGGGTGGGGATGGACGAGTTGATTTGGGTGGTGCCGTCGCCGGAAATGGTTTCAATTGTGCTTAGCCCCTGCTCGGCCAAGACGGGATTGAGGAAATAGACGGCCACGGTGGCCACAATGATGGCCACGAGCGAGCCGGGCACTTTTTTGTTAATTCTGGGCGTGAAGATGATGATGAGCAGACTCACCAAGCCCACCACGAGCGTGGGCCACTGCATTGAGGCGAAGTTTTCGACATAGACCGCCCATTTAGAAAGGAAGTCACCCGGCACGGTGCCGTTGATGTGCAGGCCAAAGAACTGCTGAATTTGTGTGGTGAATATGGTCAGAGCGATACCGCTGGTGAAACCGACAACAATGGGGTAGGGGATGAACTTGATGATGGTGCCGAGGCGGAATATGCCCAACAAAATCAAGAATATGCCGGCCATGATGGTGGCGGCAATCAGTCCCGACATACCCAACTGCGGGTTGGTCACGATGCCGCTAATGATGACGATGAATGCGCCCGTGGGGCCTCCAATCTGTACGCGCGAACCGCCCAAGAGCGACACCAAGAAACCGCCGATGATGGCCGTGAGGATGCCCTGTTCGGGCGACACGCCGGAGGCAATACCGAAGGCAATGGCCAAAGGCAGGGCCACGATGCCCACGATGAGACCCGACATGGCGTCGGCCGCGAATTTCTCTTTGTTGTAATGCTTCAACTCCGAAAAAAGTCTGGGTTTGAAACTCAATGCTTTCATTTGAACTATGTTTTAGTTTTTGATTGATGTGGCGTGAAGCAACTTTGCTTTGATTTCAACAAAAAGACAAAGTTTTAAAAAATCGATGCAAAGTTACACGTTTTTTTGCAAATCACCAGCAAAGGTCTATCTTTGCATAGAATTTATTGAGCGAAACACGTCAAACTTTTAGCATTCATGAAAACCTACGTCATTATCAATGCCATGCACAAGGAGCACGAGCAGCTGGTGCGCCTGTTGAGCGAGGTGCGGGTGTGTCGCGAAGACACCTTTGAATATGTCGAGGGATATATGGGCTGTTGCCGTCTGGTTTTGGCCGAGAGCGGCATAGGCAAGGTCAACGCAGCCGTCAAGGCTGTCGAACTCATCCGCCATTGCCACCCCGATGCCGTTATCAATACGGGCGTGGCCGGCGGCATAGACGCCACGGTGGGCGTGATGGATGTCGTGATTGGCGCCACGGTGGCTTATCACGACGTGGATTGTGGCCCCGAGTCGGCTCTCGGACAGGTGCAGGGCTTGCCGCTTTATTATGAGGCCGATGCCGCTTTGCTCGAAGTGGCCCGTGGCTTGCAGACCGACACTCGACGGCACTGCGGACTCATCTGCAGCGGCGACCAGTTTATCACCGACCGAGCCGCCCTCGACCGCATCAAGTCGCTCTGGCCCGAAGGTCTTGCCGTCGACATGGAGAGCGGTGCACTGGCCCAAGTGTGCCATCTCTACCACACCCCCTTCCTCTCGTTCCGCATCATCAGCGACACGCCCGGTGCCGAAGACCATTTTGACCAATATCAAAACTTCTGGGACACTATGGCCGACCGTTCGTTTGCCGTCACCGAGGCACTGCTTAACGCCATCACCCGATAAAAAACGCCATTACATAAGAACTTATGGAAAAAATAGCCAGCTTCACCATCGACCATCTGCGTCTGAACCGCGGCATTTACGTGTCGCGCCAAGACCAAGTGGGCGGCGAAATCGTCACTACTTTCGACATCCGTATGAAACTGCCCAACCGCGAACCTGTGCTGGGCCAAGGTGCCATTCACACGATTGAGCATCTCGCAGCCACCTATCTGCGCAACCGTCCCGATTGGCGCGACCGCATCGTCTATTGGGGCCCTATGGGCTGCCTCACGGGCAACTACCTGCTCATGCGCGGAGCGCTCACGCCCAGAGACATTTTGCCGCTTATGTGCGACACCTTCAAGTTTATCGCCGAGTTTGAAGGCGACATACCCGGCGCCAGTGCCAAAGACTGCGGCACCTGGCTGCTTCACGACCTGCCCATGGCACGCCTCGAGAGCAAGAAGTTTCTCGAAGAAACCCTGCTCAAGGCCACCGACGCCAATTTGGAATACCCGCATTGAGACCACGCCGCGCCGGCACGCCGTTTGTCTTTTTCCGGACGATTTTTAAATCGTATATTTGAGATATAGAAAACAGGGGAGGCCTTTTGGCCTCTCTTTTTTGTGTTTCAGCGCCTTACGGCGATAAGGATAGTTTTTGCGGGCCTTATGACTGGAAAAACTCGCCTTATTCCCGCATAACTTTTCCCTATCAAAAGCCCGTTCGGGCGGGTTTCGGTCAAATTTTGCTCTATTTGGCGGCCTTTTTGGCGCTTTGGCCTTTTTCGTGAAAACCTTGCAAAAATAATTTTGAAGTTTTGCGTCTCACTTATCCCCCGATTTTGAACAATCGGCAAGCCATGTAAAAACAGCCTTGCGCCTCGCGTGCGCGCGTACGTGTTTATTAAATGAGGCGCCAAGCGGAAAAAAGCCGAAAATATTTGTCGGTCAATAAAAAAGTGGTAATTTTGCACGCCGATTATTTATCCAAGCAGGCTCTAACCACCTGCAAAAAGGCCTGTTTCAGGGCGTCGAGTTCATTGGCCGGACGCGGCGACCACGACGAAGCGGGCCGAAAAGTAGTTACAAAATCAATTAAAAACTAAAAGAGTGGATACTTTAAGCTACAAGACCATTTCAGCCAACAAAGCCACGGTAAACAAAGAGTGGGTTGTTGTTGATGCCACCGATCAGGTGCTTGGCCGTCTTTGCACAAAAGTTGCCAAGTTGCTCCGCGGTAAGTACAAACCCAATTTCACCCCTCACGTAGACTGTGGTGACAATGTGATCATTATTAATGCCGACAAGGTTCAGCTGACCGGCAACAAGTGGAACGACCGCGTGTATTACACCTACACCGGCTATCCCGGCGGCCAGCGCGAGCACACCCCTGCCAGCATCATGGCAAAGAAAGACGGCGCCGAGCGTCTCGTACGTCGCGTCGTGAAGGGCATGCTCCCCAAAAACCGTCTGGGCGCCAAGCTCCTTGGTAACCTCTATGTTTACGAAGGTGCTGAGCACAAACACGAGGCCCAAAGCCCCAAGGCCATTGATATTAATCAGTATAAATAAGCTAAGCAGAAATGGAAACAATCAACGCATTAGGCCGTAGAAAAAGCTCCGTGGCTCGCATCTTCCTTACTGAAGGTACCGGCAAAATTACGATTAACAAGCGCGACATCGCTGACTATTTCCCCTCACCCATTCTGCAGTACGTGGTTAAACAGCCCCTCGCACTGCTCGATGCCACTGAGAAATATGATATTAAGGTCAATCTCGACGGTGGTGGTTTCACCGGCCAGAGCCAGGCTCTCCGCCTTGCCATTGCCCGTGCACTCGTCAAGATTAATGCCGACGACAAAAAGGCTCTCCGCGCCGAAGGCTTCATCACCCGCGACTCTCGTTCTGTAGAACGTAAAAAGCCCGGTCAGCCCAAAGCCCGTCGCCACTTCCAGTTCAGCAAACGTTAATATTCGGCTTTATTGCTGCTGGATGACGTTTAGCATCTAAACCGACGCGACTTCATCACCACATCAACACGGTGAACTACCCGTCGGCTGGTTGGACTGAACAACCCCACCCACATGTGGGGCACAACTCAAAAGAACGTAAACGAACAAACAAACACACACAATGTCAAGAACAAACTTTGAGACACTCCTCGAGGCTGGCTGCCACTTCGGTCACCTCAAACGCAAATGGAACCCCGCCATGGCGCCCTACATCTTTATGGAGCGCAACGGCATCCATATCATCGATCTTCACAAGACCGTGGCCAAACTCGACGAAGCCGCCGAAGCCCTCAAGCAGGTGGCTAAGTCAGGTCGCAAGATCCTTTTTGTAGCTACTAAAAAACAAGCCAAAGAAGCCGTAGCCACCAAGGCCGCTTCTGTCAATATGCCCTACGTGGCCGAGCGCTGGCCGGGCGGTATGCTCACCAACTTCCCCACCATCCGCAAGGCTGTGAAGAAGATGGCCAACATCGACAAGCTCATGAGCGACGGCACCTACTCAAACCTCTCTAAGCGCGAAATCCTCCAGATTTCACGTCAACGTGCCAAGCTTGAGAAGAACCTCGGCTCTATCGCCGACCTCAACAAGCTCCCCGCCGCCCTCTTCGTCATCGACGTGTGCAAAGAGCACATCGCCGTTAAAGAGGCCAACCGCTTGGGCATCCCCGTGTTCGGTATCGTAGACACCAACTCAAACCCCGCACCCATCGACTACGTTATCCCTGCCAACGACGACGCTAACAAGAGCATCGAACTCATCCTCGATGTTTGCTGCGGCGCCATCGCTGAAGGTCTCGAAGAGCGCAAGGCTGAGAAGGTTGACACTGAAGCTGCCGAGGGCGAAAAAGCTCCCCGCAAGCGCACCGCCAAGGCTCGCGCCGAGAAAGAAGTTGAGGCTCCTGCCGAAGCTCCCGCCGAGGCTCCCGCTGAAAACGCCGAGGCTCCCGCTGCCGAATAATCGCAACATTTTTTATTAACCCGTTAATCAAATCACTACCATGGGAGTAGGACTTGAAGATATCAAAAAACTGCGCACAATGACCGGCGCAGGACTCGGCGACTGCAAAAAAGCCCTCGCTGAGGCTAACGGCGACATCGAAGCCGCCATCGAAATCATCCGTAAGAAAGGACAGGCCGTAGCCGCTAAACGTTCTGACCGCGAGGCTTCAGAAGGTGCCGTGCTCTGCAAGGCCGAAAACGGTTTCGGTGCCATCATCGCCTTGAAATGTGAAACCGACTTCGTTGGCAAAAACGCCGACTTCGTCAAACTGGCTCAAGACATTCTCGACGCCGCCGTGGCCAACAAATGCAAAACCCTTGACGAGGTGAAAAACCTCCCGATGGGCAACGGCACCGTGGCCGACGCCGTGACCGACCGCAGCGGTATCACCGGCGAAAAGATGGAACTCGACGGCTATCTCACCATCGAGAGCGACAATATCTCTTGCTACAACCACCAGGGCAAAAACATGCTCTGCACTATGGTTGCACTCAACAAGAGCGTTGACCCTGCCTACGGTCACGCCGTAGCCATGCAGGTGGCCGCCATGAACCCTGTTTCACTCTGCGAGCAGGACGTTCCTGAAAAAATTCGCCAGGAAGAATACGAAATCGCAGCCGACAAGGCACGCCAGGAAGGTAAGCCCGAAAATATGATCGAACGCATCGCCCAAGGCCGTATGCAGAAGTTCTATAAAGAAGCCTGCCTCCTGAACCAGGAATTCATTCAAGACAGCAAACTCTCTGTTGCCGCCTACCTCAAGCAGGCCGACAAAGAGTGCACCGTGACCGCCTTCAAGCGTTTCACGCTCCGCGCTGAATAATGACAACCTGCTGAATTTCAGCAACAATAACCGCTCCCCTTATTTCGGGAGCGGCTTTTGTTTTCCTATGTTTCTTATTGAGTCATCAAGACTTCACTGCGATAAGGCAAAGCGCGGCTTATGGCATCCAGTTCAAAGACGTCCGCCTTTTCGCCCCACCACACAACCACACAAATCAATCATTCTTATGGGAGGTTTCTTCGGCACGATAAGTCGTGAAAGTTGCGTGGCCGACCTGTTTTACGGCACCGACTACAACAGCCACCTTGGAACACGTCGCGGCGGTATGGCGGCTTACCGACAAGACGACAAAGCATTTGTCCGCTCCATCCACAATCTGGAGAGCTCGTATTTCCGCACCAAGTTTGAGCCCGTCCTCGGACGCTTTGAAGGCTGCACCGCCGGAGTGGGCATCATCAGCGACACAGACGCTCAGCCATTGGTCATCAACTCACACCTCGGCCGCTTTGCCATCGTCACGGTGGCCAAGATTGTCAACATCGAAGAGATTGAGCAGCAGTTGCTTAAAGACAAGATGCACTTTGCCGAACTCTCGTCGGGCAAGACCAATCAGACCGAACTCGTCGCCCTGTTGCTCATCCAAGGCAACTCGTTTGTCGAAGGCATCGAAAACGTCTTCCGTCACATCAAAGGCTCCTGTTCTATGCTCTTGCTCACCGAAGACGGCATCATCGCCGCCCGAGACAAGTGGGGGCGCACGCCTATCGTCGTCGGAAGCAAAGACGGCGCTTTTGCCGCCACATCGGAGTCGACAGCCTTTGCCAATCTCGGTTATGCCATAGACCGCTACATCGGTCCCGGCGAGAT
>JAHAWW010000147.1 GCA_018383375.1 Prevotellamassilia sp.
CGCCAATATTACGGCAGGCGGGCGCGTATGAGCTATCCGTTGGCCCTTGACTATGGCTACAACCCCATGCATAAAATCTCGTTCACGGGTATCAAAACCGGCCGTAACGACTGGGAAACCGTTATCGCATTTCCTACAAGAAACTAAATTCATCGAAGGCCAAAGACCAAAGCATCGTGTTGCAGACCAAAGCTGGTGCCGACGACACCAAAGGTGCTCGCCTGGAGCGTCAACAGACCATGGATTTCACCCTCGACGGTGAACACCGCTTTGGCATTTTGGGCATAGACTGGGCTTCAAGTTACTCGCGTGCCACCGAAGACCGCCCCAACGAGCGCTATATGGCTCTCAAGCTCAAAGGCAGCGACGACTTCAACATCGGCGAGTCGTTTGAAGATGTCGGCGACCGCCAGCCCTATTCGACGTTGGCCATTCCGGCTTTCGGCGATGCTTCGTGGAAGATTGACGAGCTCACCAACTCCGACCAAAGCATCACCGAGAACGAACTCAAGGAGCGCATCAACTTCGCTCTGCCGCTCTCGAATGGCGATTTTGGCACCAACCTCAAGTTTGGTTATAAATACACACGCAAGGAGAAGAAACGCAATACCTCTTGGTTTGACTACACCGATGCCGCCGACGCTCTCGTGGCCGACTGGCAAAACAACCTCGTCTATGAGGTGCGTTCCGACTTCATGCCCGGCAGTCAGTATCCCATCCACACACCGTTTGTCGACAAAGACTACCTGGGTGGCATAAAATTCAATCCTGCCGACGGCACAGAAGTGTATGAAGAAGAGGCCGGCAACTATAAGGCCATTGAGCAAATCCACGCTGGTTATCTCCGCTTGGACCAGAAACTGGGCACTAAACTCGACGCTACTGTCGGCTTGCGCCTCGAAAACACCCGCCTCGAGACCTCAGGTGTCACCTATACGATGGACGAGGACGAAAACGAGAGCCTCACGCCCACCGGAGCCTATCGTCACAACTACACCGACCTGCTCCCCAGCCTCTTGCTGCGCTACAAATTG
>JAHAWW010000150.1 GCA_018383375.1 Prevotellamassilia sp.
CAAGAGAGGTGAGGCCTGAGCAACCAGTGAACATAATGCTCATATCCGTCACATTAGCGGTGTTGAAACTTGAGAGGTCAAGAGAGGTGAGGCCTGAGCAACCAAAGAACATAAGCCTCATAGATGTCACATTATAGGTGTTGAAGCATGACAGGTTGAGAGAGGTGAGGCCTGAGCAATCATAGAACATAACGCTCATATCCGTCACATTAGCGGTGTTGAAAATTGAGAGGTCAAGAGAGGTGAGCCCTGAGCAATAAGAAAACATAAGGCTCATATCCGTCACATTAGCGGTGTTGAAACTTGAGAGGTCAAGAGAGGTGAGGCCTGAGCAATCAGAAAACATCTCCCTCATATATGTCACATTAGTTGTGTTGAAACTTGAGAGGTTTAGCGAGGTGAGGCCTGAGCAACCAGAGAACATAAATCTCATATCCGTCACATTAGCGGTATTGAAGTTTGACAGGTCAAGAGAGGTGAGGCCTGAGCAATTAGAGAACATAGAGGACATGTCCTTCACCTCAGAAGTATTGAGATTCCCTATACTTTGGATTTCTGTCAATTTACCACAGCCATAGAACCACGCATAGCATGAAGTCGGTCGTGCGTCAGCGAATGATGGGTCAATTACAACTTTCTGAATGTTTGAACTTATGTAAAACCACCCGGGTGTGAAAGAAGACGTAGGAACATTATACACCAGCTGTATTTCCGTACTCGCCGGCTTATTTTCGTCATACATAAACGTCATTGTACCAGTCACGGTATTAAGCACCGTGTACATCGTTTTTTGTGCCCACACCGCGTTGAAGCAGAGGAAAAGGGTGAGGAGTGAGAATATTTTTTTCATGAAAAAGGATAAAGAAAAGGCGTGAACCATTCGTTTGCTTGCCTATTTTCGGGCTACCGCCAAGTGGCCTCACAGCTAACAAACGCAGAATGGCTCACGCCTAAAGGCGTGAACCTTCATACTGCTTGTTCTCAGCTGTGGAATATTGGCGGTATTCGAAAATAGAGAACAAGAGCAAAAAGCTCAGTAATATGTATGTTCTAAATCAAGTCAAAGGGAACGGAACGCACGCGGAATAAAAAAGGGAGGCTGTATGCCTCGTTGTAATATCTCTCAATGGCCTGACCGCTGCCCTTCATGGTGGCACGCGGAGGCAGTGCGTTCATCGGATCCTGTCTGTTTCGTAGGTGGCCATCCGGGCCGCTGACGGGAGGGTGCTGCGGCGGAATATGCGCGGAATAGGGGTTAGGAGGTGAAACGTGGCATTCTGTCTGTCAGGGCTGTTGGGGCGAATGAATGCGTGTTCGCCGGCATCCATGAGTGCAAAAGTAGTACAAGCACAGGGAAACGGCAAGGGAAGACCGGTGTTTTTCCAAGTTTTTAATGACAAATGTCTTCGGAAATGTACTCGGAATAATCGGCTTCACACCTTCTCTCAAACTTCCCTCACCTTCTCTCAATACACATACACTTTGAAGCCGGCTATGCAGCCTTCGGTGATTTGTGATTTGTAGGGGAGGCATTCCATGGCGTTGACGCGCTGCACCTTGCCCAAATCGATGACCATTAGGGCGGGCAGACCGGCGTCGGGGGCGGCTTGCCAATAGGTGGACTCTTGAAGGTCGAAGGCTTTGTCTCCTGTGTGGTTGCCTTTGAGGGCCTCTGACGAGGCATATTTCACCGTCCACACGCTGCGGTCTATACGACGACCGTCAGAGTCTTTGAAATAGACTTCGTATTAACCGCCCAGGCAAGGCCTTGTTTGGCCGCTCAAAAACTAATCCCCCAAAAAACAATCACATTCGCGGTGTCCTTCACCTTCACTTATATATATATGATAGGTATGCCCTACGCGGCATCTTGTCTTTTCGTCATCGGCGTTCGAGGCGTAAATTTGTGGTAGGAAGATAGAATGAGACGAGTATTCAAGCCCAATTTCGTTTAATTAGTTGACAATTTGGCGGTTACGGCAAGTAACCGCGTTTTTTCTGTCCTTATGCCGGGAACTTCTGCGTTACTTGCAGCAATTTTTTCATGGCTTGAAGGCAAAAATGCGACGCTTTTCGGCACTTTTTTCTCTGACGCTAACGATTTTTTGCCCATTCAAAGACATCGCAAATGCTATATCATTCTGATTTTCTGAAAGATACAATTCCACATAAGCATCGTTTCGTGTTTTGCAACAGATTTCCGCCGAATTTAACTAATTCCTCATCATTTGATAAATATTGTAAAAGTTGCGTCACACTTCACCCCGCATTTTGAACTTGCTCCAACAACTCAAACCCCACTCCTGACGGTTATGCTCCGGCAAAAGACGGTTTGTGCAACGGCGCAAGGCAAAAAAATCATAAAACAATAAAAAAATAAATGCTTGCAAGGATTGCCGAATGATAAAATTTCACTATTTTTGCACCCCGTAAGCGGAAAGCGTCTTGCTTAGGTCTTGACGGTCATATAAGATCCCACCCCAAGATTACGCAACAACAATTTCTGAAAGCCTCAAGAAGTGCGAGTCAGCCTTTCCCGCAAAACTCTCAAAAACGTTAAAACATAACCGACAATAGCAATGTCTAAGATTTGTCAGATTACAGGGAAAAAAGCCATGGTCGGCAACAATGTTTCCCACTCGAAGCGCCGCACAAAGCGCACTTTCGACGTCAACCTCTTCAACAAAAAATTCTACTACGTAGAGGAGGAATGCTGGATTTCCCTCAAAATCAGTGCAGCCGGTCTGCGCATGATCAACAAGGTGGGCCTCGACGCCGCTATCAAAAACGCAGTAGCCAAAGGCTTTTGCGACTGGAAAGACATCAAAGTAATCGGCTAACGCATTAATACTGAACCAACTATGGCAGGCAAAAAAGCTAAAGGAAATAGAGTGCAGGTCATCCTTGAATGCACCGAAATGAAGGAAAGCGGCCTTCCCGGAACGTCGCGTTACATCACGACCAAAAACCGCAAAAACACGCCCGAGCGCTTGGAGTTGAAAAAATACAACCCCATCCTCAAACGTATGACCATTCACAAAGAAATCAAGTAATTAGGACATGGCAAAGAAAGCAGTCGCCACCCTTCAGGAAGGCAAAACAGACGGACGCGCCTACACCAAAGTTATCCGCATGGTGAAAAGTCCCAAAACCGGCGCTTATATTTTCGACGAACAGATGGTTCGCAACGAAGAGGTAAAAGACTTCTTCAAGAACTAATCCAAGCATCAAACATTGACCATACATACAGTCGGTCGGTCTGCACTCAAAGCATGCCGACCGACTTTGTTTTTCGCCCTATCAGCGCTACGCGCTTTACCTTCTCCCCCTCCCCTCTTTACCTTTTCTTTACTATCTCGCCCCCGCTCTACTCTCTTTTCTCTCTCTTCACTTTCCTTATCCTCTCTTCTCACATGACTCCACGACACGACCCCATGGGCGCGGCCATTGCCGACTACCACAAATATGGACGGGCCGACCGTCTGCGCGTGTTCTCGCCCGATTTCGACGAAGACGAAATGCCCCTCGACACACTTTTTCGACCATTCGACGATATGCCGCCGCTCGAGCAGACAGCCCTCGATCATTGCCAGGGCCGGGTGCTCGACATCGGCGCCGGCGCGGGGTGCCACTCTCTCGTCTTGCAAGAGCGCGCCATCGACGTCACAGCCATCGACATCTCGCCGCTCTCGGTCAAGACCATGCAGGCCCGCGGCGTCCGCCAAGCCATTGAGCAGGACTTCTGGACCATGCACGGCCACTTCGACACCCTGCTCATGCTCATGAACGGCATTGGCATTGTGGGCACCATCGGCCGATTGCCCCACTTTTTCACCCAAGTCAAGACCCTCCTCGCTCCCGGCGGAAGCCTCATCATCGACTCCACCGACATCCGTTATCTTTTTGAAGACGAAGACGGCCACATTGACCTGCCCACCGCCCACTATTACGGCGAACTCACCTACCGTATGCAATACCGACAAGTGAAAGGTCACTCCTTCCCCTGGCTCTACGTCGACTTCGACACCCTCTCCACCGCCGCCCACGCAGCCGGCTTCAGCGTCACCCTCCTCGCCCAAGGCGACCACTTCGACTACCTGGCCAAACTGAACGTGGCAGAGTGACGGCACATAGGTCTTATCAAAAAACGTTCTAAGGTGGCCCGTGTCTACCTTTGAATATCTTTTTCGCCCAATCCGCATCAATCCGCATCAATCCGCCTCACCTCACCCGTCTCGACGTCTGCAAAATCCTATCAGCGCGTGACTGAACGTGACTGAAGCGTTCAATCACAGCATCCGCCTGATTTTCGGTATGTTAGAGCCGCGTGATTGTGTGATTGGGAAAAAGGCAAACTTTTGGGTATATAGGCGCGCGCGAGAGAAGGATGAAACAGCGCCGCCAATGTTGCCAAGCCGGGGCTCCGTGTCAAAGCGCGGTCACAGGGCGTCAAATGCCTCAAGAAAATGCCTCAAGAAATGAAGATTCCAAATAGAAACGCAACGAATTGGCCTCTCTCCCTATGATGCCCTTTTATAAAAAACTCATCGGTCGGGGAGCGCCGCGCGGCAAGGGGCGGGACCACCCGTCCTGACGAGCGCACTGCGATTTATAGTTTCTTCAAATAGGTAAAGAGGAAAACAGCAATACAAAAAAAGGGAGACCGAAGTCTCCCCAAGATTAATTAACTTTGTATTGCAATGTCAAATCAATTAACCTCGGAGCAAAGGTACGAAATTTACCTTGGACTCAAGCGACATTGGAGAA
>JAHAWW010000155.1 GCA_018383375.1 Prevotellamassilia sp.
TAAACAAAGAGATGAGAGAAAGACCATAACCTGTGAGCAGAGCATAAAACAGGTCACTCAGCGCAGCGCCTGCACCGGTGACCACACCATAAATTCTGCCTTTTTTTATTGTCCTACGGATGCACAACACGCCTACAGGTCCCATCGGAGCCGAAGCCACGACACCAATGATGAGGCCTTTAAGGATGTATATGAGCAAGTCGACAATTCCTTCCATAGGTTTTGCAAAATTGGCATTTTTTTGCGAGAAAACGAAATTTTTGCCCCACTTTATATTGAGCGTCGGACATTGCATCTGCACCCGACGTCTCGTTTGGCTATAAATCACTGAGGCATAGCCAATCAAGATTGGGTCCTGAATGGTCTCTTCAAAGCCTCTATCAGCCCTTCGAGGCTATCGTTAAAATGGATGCCGGAACGCTCAATGAGCGAGCAGTCCATCGTCAGGTTTCTTGTTTGTTCTGCAAAACGCTCTTTGTCGGGCAATATCCATTTGTCGGCGTCGGCAAGTCCCAGCGTTTCGGCTACACGCAGATGCAGCGTATAGCTGTCTAAGTTGTTGCTGCTTCCGAAATTATAAATGCCGCCGGGCAAAGATAGAGCTTTCTCGATGTTTTTCACTACCTCCCATACATACGTCACGCCACGAAACTCGTGAGTGGCGGCTCTGATTGTCCTTTGTTCGCGATAGGCTTCGAGCAGGTTGACAACGATGTTGGCGTTCAATCTCATTCTGGTTTCGGGGAAGCCGTACATCCACGTTAGCCGAAGCCCTACACATTCGGGCAGGTTCCACAAGGCTCTCTGTTCGGCCTCCAGCTTGTGCCGGCCATAATGATTGGTGGGTTGCAGTGGAGATGTTTCAGTCAATGGACCAAGCAGGGGCGTTCCGTTGTAGACTTGGTCGCTCGACATAAAGATATATTTGGCTCCCGTCTGTTTGCAAGCCTTGGCCAGTTTCACCACACCCTGTACATTCACGCGATGAGACTCTTCCGGGTGTTGCTCGCAATACCACGTATTGCTCAAGGCCGCACAATGAACCACCACCTCCGGATCGTGATGGTCTATGTATGCTTTCACGGCCTCTTCGCGACTGATGTCGAGTTCGCCGTGTGTGGGGAGCAACAGGTCGTATTTGTCTTTGAAGTAATAAGCCAAGCGACAACCCAAAAATCCGCTGCCGCCAGTAATCAAAATCTTTCTCTTCATTTTATGTCAGAGGTTATCCAAACAAAGCATTTCATAATATATACCCGAATTTCTTGCTTTTTCCCAATCACACAATCACAGCCTTGCAAGTGGCTTGTTTTCAGTGAAATGTTGTGATTGAAGCGTTCAGTCACACTCTGTCACGAAGTGGGCGATGGGGTAGTGATGTTTGGGGATTGTTGAAAAGGGATTATGGAAAAGGTCAATGGGATTTTTCGTCTTATTCAAACGTCTTTGATGCCGATTTTGAATTTGTAGAGAACCCGCTTCTTGGTTCATTTCAGTGGCCTTGTCTTTCGGCCGGGCATTTCTCGGAGCAAATGTTTGATGGCGGCAAAGGGATGATAGACCATCATTCTCGGTCCGGCCCATCGCATCACATGTCTGATTTTGTCTTTCATCTCAGGCCGATAGCAATGAATGGGGCAG
>JAHAWW010000202.1 GCA_018383375.1 Prevotellamassilia sp.
GCTTGGCGCCATCTATGTGCACGCCTCAATGGCCAGCAATGCTGACTTTGGCGCATTCTTCGGTCTGCTTGTGCCGGCCATGTCGGGATTTATGATGTTGCATTATGTCTCTTCACTCATATCAGACCATCTCAAACCGGTGGAAACGGCTTTGGCTTATGTGGGCGAACGCACACTCTATATCTTCGCATGGCACCTGCTGGCCTTCAAACTGGTGAGCATCATCAAGGTGGCCGCCTACGGACTGCCCTGGCTGGCAGTGGGTGGACACACGGTGGTGAACCATGCCACCGACGACTTGTTCTGGCTACTCTATACCATCGTGGGTGTCGGTGTTCCCCTTGGCGGTTTGGCCCTTTACCGGCACTATGCCAAAACAGTGGATTTCTCCACAAAGAGTTGCGTGAAATACACCATTAAGGGCCTCATCAAGTTGGGCTATTATATATATATAGGTATAAAGAAGACTCTGATTTATCTCTGGCAATGCCTCGTAGGCTTCTGGCGGGCACTCAAAGACATCGTGAAAGCTTCAAGTCCCAACGAAGAATAAATTTTCAGACTAAAAGTCTAAGGGACTAAAAGACTAAGAGAGTAAAAGAGTTTTAGCGGCCTCGCCACTTTTTGTCTCTTCGACTTTTTGTCTTTTTGACTTGTAGAGTTTTAGCGGCCAAGAGAGCCCTGTAAGGGCGTTACAAAATTAGCCCGGGTCGTTAGGCCCGGGTAGAGGTTATCCTAATAAAATCCGGCCTGCAAGGTCGGCACATCAAGCGGTTTTAGCCGCCTTTTTATGCGAAATATGATTATCAATATAGGCGCTTCATTGTGCCGACCTTACAGGCCGGAATATGGGAGGCCATATTAAACCCAGGCCTTCGACCTGGGCTATATACGTGACGCCCTTACAGGGCTTGCCAGGCCGCTCAAACTCTTTGACTCATTGTCTCTAAAAAACTAAAAGACAAAAGGCTGTAAGCGATTACGCCTATTGTTGACCAAATACATACATCAATATGAAACTCAACGTCGACGTTTTCCTGCTCTGTCATCATCCGGAGGCCATAGCCGAGACGGCGCATATTCTCCAAAACAATGAGGCCGTGGAGCATATCTATCTGCTGATGCCATCGTCAGAGACACCACTGCCCGAAATGGGGGAGAAAATCCGTGCCATCTATACAGACAATCCCGCGTCAATGCGTTTTATGCGCACTGCGGCAAAAAGACTCGAAGCGCGCTATGCCTTGTTTTATCTCAAACCGACCACACTGACCCTCGGCTACCGCTGTATCGAGCGACTCATACAGACGGCCGAAAACACCGGCGCCATGATGGTCTATGCCGACCGCTATGAAACCAAAGAAGGCCACACCGAGTCTCATCCGGTGATTGACTACACGCCCGGAAGCGTCAGAGACGATTTTGACTTTGGCGGGCTTTGGCTGGTGCGTGCCACAGGGGTTAAACGTTTTGTGGAAGAAGAGGGCAATGCACGCTATAGCTATGCTGCGCCTTATGCACTTCGCTTGAGTTTGAGCCGGCAAGGCGACATCTTCCATTTGAGCGAAATGCTCTACACCGAAACCGAGACCGACCTCCGCAAGAGCGGCGAGCGACAATTTGACTATGTCAACCCCGCCGCACGCGAAACCCAACTGGAGTGTGAGCGCATCTGCTCGGTTCATCTCAAACAAATCGGTGCTTGGCTGGCTCCCGACGAAATCGACGAACTGCCTAAACCCGACGAAGAGGCTTTTGCCGTGAGAGCCTCGGTCATCATACCCGTTCGCAACCGCCATCGCACCATTGCCGACGCCGTGGAGAGTGCGCTTGGACAAGAAACACGCTTCGACTTCAACGTCATTGTGGTCGACAACCATTCGACCGATGGCACGTCTGAAGCACTCGACGCCTTGGCACATCAGCACGACAATCTGGTGGTCATTCGTCCCGAGCAGACCGACCTCGGCATTGGTGGCTGCTGGGATTTGGCCATAAGAGATCCACGCTGCGGCCTCTATGCCGTGCAACTCGACTCTGACGACCTATACAGTTCGCCGGCCACGCTACAAACCATCGTCGACACCTTCGAACACCAAGGAGCGGCTATGGTGATTGGCGCCTATCGCATGGTGGATTTTGAACTCAAAACATTGCCGCCGGGACTCATTGCCCACAACGAATGGACCAACGAAAACGGGCGAAACAACGCTCTGCGCATCAACGGACTCGGCGCACCGCGAGCATTCCGCACCGACGTGTTGCGCCGTGTGGGCTTCCCCAACACTTCTTATGGCGAGGATTATGCCCTCGGCCTCTTTTTCACCCGTCTCTACCGCATCGGACGCATCTATGACGAGCTCTATCTCTGTCGGCGATGGGACGGCAACTCAGACGCCGCACTTTCAACGGACAAAATCAACCGCAACAATCGCTATAAAGACCAACTCCGCACCATCGAGATTAAAGCCCGTCAAGAGATGCTCGCACGCTGGAACCACAGCGTGAACCAAGATGAGGTGAAAGCCTTTGTGGAGAAACAACTTCGTCTGTGGCCGGAGGCCCGAAAGCGGTTTGAAGACCTCGAGCGCAACATCATGACACGCGAGTTGCCCACCGAAGACTATGCGCTCACCGTGCAATACAATCCCTGCCGAATCACCTCGACCGCGGCCAAGATTGACAAACGCAATCTCAAAAAACGTCCCTGCTTCCTCTGCGACAAAAACCGGCCACCCCAGCAACACGACCTGCCGATTGAGGGCAAATACCACGTGCTCATCAATCCTTTCCCCATATTGCCTTATCACCTCACCATTCCCACACGCCGTCACCTGCCGCAACGCCTCACCACACTCACTGCAGCCATGGGGCCATTGGCTTGGAACATGCCCGAGTTTATGGTGTTCTACAATGGTGGACGCTGTGGTGCTTCGGCCCCCGACCACGCCCATCTTCAAGCCGGTCTGCGCGGCGTGGCACCGCTCGAGCGGGAATGGAAATATTTTGAAAACCGCTTAGAGAAGATTTATCCCCTCTCGACCACCGAAGAAGCCGAACTTGAAGAGCACGGCTATCCCGGCCGAAGCGTCGGGCTCTATATCTTGCAAGACTATGTCTGTCCGGCATTCGTGGTGCTCGGCGGCCGGCCCGGCGGTGAATATTATCTGCTCTCCAAACTCCTTGGCGCGCTGCCCGTCGAACCCGGTCAGGTAGAGCCCGACATCAACCTGCTGGCCTGGCGAAGCGAAGGCGGACCTGTCGACAAAGACAGCCTTGTGTTTGTCGTCTTCCCGCGCCGTTGCCACCGTCCCGAATGCTACTATCGCGGCGGTTCAGAAGGCCTGCTCATCAGTCCGGGTGCGCTCGATATGGCCGGACTCATCATCACGCCGCGTGAAGAAGACTTTCACAAGATAGACACCGAGACTGCCGCCGGCATACTGCGCGAAGTCTCCTACACCGAAGGCCAGATTGACCAAGTGGCCAAGAAACTGCGTGCCCAGCAACGCACCGCCTCCGACCCTCAGAGCGAAGAAGACAACCTCCTGCTCGACGAGGAGCCCCTCGTGAGCGTAGGCATTATGCGACGTGGCAGTCTCAAATTCTCTCTCACCGGTTCATACGAAGCCAAAGGCGAAGAAGTGCACGGACCGCAAGAAGCCCTCTTCCGCGACGGCGGCATCTTCTGGAGAGGCAATCTCTACAGCGAACTCATCTTCACCCCCGTCAGCTCCGAAGCAGCCTTCACCCTCGAAGACGTCACCATCGGCGACGGGTTCCATTGGCAACGTCAAGAGGCCCAAACCTTTGGCGGCACCTTGCGCATCATCGTGGACGAAGAGCAACTTGTTGTCATCAACGAAGTGCCTGTCGAAGACTATCTTTGCAGCGTCATCAGCAGCGAAATGAGTGCCAAGTCGAGCCTCGAATTGCTCAAGACCCACGCCATCGTGTCGCGCAGCTGGCTGTTCAGTCAAATGAAACAACGCCGTGCAGGTGCCGCATCCAGTGGAGCCGGTTTCTTCTCGTTTGTGCGCAAAGACGACGAGCTCATCAAGTGGTACGACCGCGAAGACCACACACTCTTTGACGTTTGTGCAGACGACCATTGCCAGCGCTATCAAGGCATCACCCGAGCGACTAATCCCACTGTGCTTGAGGCCGTCAAGTCCTCCCGTGGCATGGTGTTGCAAGAGGCCGGCGGCAGACTCTGTGATGCCCGTTTCTCGAAATGCTGCGGCGGTGTCACCGAACAATTCTCCACGTGCTGGGGCGAACAAGATTTTAGCTACCTGCGCTCAGTGACCGACGACGAAGCCTGTGCACCCGTCAACCTTTCCAACGAAGCCGATGCCCGCGCCTGGATAATGAGCCGCCCCGACGCCTTCTGTGACGAAACCCGTCCCGAGGTGCTCCAGCAAATCCTCAACGACTACGACCGCGAAACGCCCGATTTCTATCGCTGGCACGTCACCTATACGGCCGACGAACTCACCGAAATCGTCCGCCGGAAACGCGAAGAAGATTTTGGCCGCATCATCGACCTCATCCCTGTGGAGCGAGGCAGTGGCGGTCGCATCAAACGTCTTCGCATTGTCGGCACCAACTGCGCCATGATTATTGGCAAGGAACTCGAGATACGCCGCTCGTTGGCACCATCCCATCTGCTCAGCGCTGCTTTTGTCGTTGAGCGTGGGCCTATCACCGACGGCCATCCCTCGTCGTTCACCCTGCATGGAGCCGGCTGGGGCCACGGCGTCGGACTCTGCCAAATTGGTGCCGCAGCCATGAGTCTCAAAGGCTACGGCTACCGCCAAATCCTCACCCATTATTACAAGGGTGCCGTCATCCGCAAACTGTATTCATAGTGCGGCCTTTTCTTTTGTTTGGTTTATTTGTTATGGGGCCTTTTTCTGCCATCTTTTCAAAGAAAACATTAATCAAAAGAGGCCTGAGAGCGGCGTGGCAAGCCATGTAATGACGCAGCCCGGCAATCCACGCTTCAACGCTTCGCGACTCTTTGCTCAGCCGCCCGGGGGACCGACGTCAACCATTTTATTGACGTCAATCAAATGGTCTTCTACAATTTGTCCCACATGCACCCCACAAACCCAATCCCTATGACCACTCCCAATCAAACCGTTCGTCACCGTTCGCCGCTACGCGGTCCGTGGCGCTGGGTGCCTTCACTCTATTTCATCGAAGGCCTCCCCAATGTCATTGTTGTCACCCTTTCAGTGGTGATGTACAAGCGACTTGGTTTATCCAACGAAGACATCACCTTCTACACCTCATGGCTCTATCTGCCGTGGATGATTAAACCATTTTGGAGCCCGCTGGTCGAAGCCTTCGGGTCGCGACGCTCTTGGGTGCTCACGATGCAGTGGGTGATGGGTGCGGCCATGGCGGCTATGGCTTTTGCCCTTCCGCTTGGTGGCTACGTGAAGTGGACCCTGGCCCTGTTTTGGCTCATCGCCTTCAGCAGCGCCACCCACGACATTGCCGCCGACGGCTATTATATGGAACGTCTCACAGCGCGGCAGCAATCATTCTTTGTCGGCATTCGCTCCACGTTCTACCGCATCGCCATGATAGCCGGCCAGGGCCTGCTGCTGATGTTTGTGGGGCGGCTTGAGATACTCACCAAAAGTCCCGTCAAGCCGTGGATGATTACCTTCACCTGTGTGGGCGTGTTGCTCATCCTCTTTGGCCTCTATCACAGGCGGGCCATGTTGCCGTCGAAGGCTGAAAAAGCCCCACGGTTATCGCGCGGCTTCCTCCTTGACTATCTCACCACCTTCGGTCGTTTCTTCACCAAGCCCGGAGTCGTGGCAGCCCTGCTCTTCATGATGTGCTATCGTCTGCCCGAGGCACTGCTCACCAAGATTTGCCCACTGTTTTTCCTCGACGAGATAGACCGGGGTGGTTTAGCCTTGACCACGGGCGACATCGGTCTTGTGCAAGGCACGGTGGGCGTGTTGGGCCTGCTTTTGGGCGGCGTGTTGGGCGGCGTGTTGGTGTCGCGTCACGGTTTCAACCGCTGGCTGTGGCCTATGGTTTGCGCCATTTCGCTGCCCAATGTGGTCTATGTCATCTTGGCCTACTATCAGCCTCAAAACCTCATCTTCATCAGTTCGATGGTTTTTGTGGAGCAACTGGGCTATGGCTTTGGTTTCACCGCCTATATGCTCTTCCTGCTCTATTATGCCAAGGGCGCCCACGAAACCGCACACTACGCCTTCTGCACGGGCTTTATGACATTGGGCATGATGCTGCCCGGTCTTTTTGCCGGGTTTATACAAACGTCGATGGGCTATCTCAATTTCTTCATACTCGTCTGCTGCCTCGTGCCCGTCACTTTTATTGTTTCGTCGCTCATCAAGGTGTCTGACGAGTTTGGACGCAAGACTGTGGGTAAGGCCGAAACGGCTTGATTGCCGGCGGGGAGGCAGCCACACGAAGCGCCCGAGGCCACAATCTGACATCAAAAAAAACAGGGATGCTGCTCCTCTGGGTGAGTGCATCCCCGTTTTTTTCATATAGGTGTGATGTTTTCCCCAACCACTCATAGGCCAGGAAGAAGAAGGCGGCCGCTGCCGTCGCGGCAGTGTATGATGCCGCAATAGACAAAGCCGGCCTTGTTGATGGCTTTTTGCATCACGGCGTTGTCGCGATGCGTATCAATGCGCAAATGTTGGTGACGTTTACGGGCATAGGCCACGGCGTGGCTCAAGAGTCCGCGCACCTCGCCCGTGCCGGCTATGCGGTGGATGGTGGCATAGGCCACGGCTTGGCTCAGCCACCGGCCGGAATATAGCTTGGCATAGGTGGGGTCGGCACCTTCGCGCAAGACAAATGTTCCCACGATGCGGCCGGCCTGTTCAAACACGAAACTGTCTCCGCGGCCGCACATCATCTTGAAGCGCGGCGGCGTCGGGATAGTCGTCGCGCCATTGGTCGGGATTGCCGGTGCGGCGCATCAACTCACGGGCCATAGCCAACACCTGCAGCAACCGCGGCACATCGTCGGCCACAGTCGGGCGAATGGTCAGGATGGTGGGATGGTCATTTGGTGCAGTCGGCATAGGCTTTATTGGTGTCGGAGTTCGAGCGTGATGTCCAGATAGTCGCGCCGGCCCTCGATATAGTCGGCATAGAGCGTTTCGGGGTCGCGGCCACGCAGAATGTGACATTTCCCGCAAAGCTCACAATGGTGCATACATTGCCAGGCAGCCGTCACATACGCGTGGCGCTCGGCCGGCGTGGAGTGGGAGAGGGAAGGTGGTTTCATACGGTGCGGTCAGTGATATGCTGTGGCAAGATAGCAAAACTCTGCCGGCCGGCCAAGCACCCGAGGAAAAAGAAGAAACAAACCGGCC
>JAHAWW010000161.1 GCA_018383375.1 Prevotellamassilia sp.
CCACAATTGAAATAGGTCTTTGTATTTTTGCGCGGCCAAGCAGCGGCCTGAAAGGCCAGCAAGATCATAGCCCAGGGCAGAGGCGGCGCGTGAGCGACGCCGGCACCCTGGGACTTGTTGTGCGATAATGTTCGCCCTGTAAGGGCAAAAGCATTATTTCCATATTCAATAAATCACACCTTTGCCGTTGACTTCCTCCTTCGCTCTCGCCTGCGCAAACGTTCAAAAACTTTATGATAAATCTTTTGCCCTTACAGGGCGCATTGTTTGGCCCACGTTAACCCAGGGTGCCGGTGCCACTACGTGTCACCTCTGCCCTGGGCTATGTTCTCGTTGGCCTTACAGGCCGTGCGAGGCCGCTCAATAATTCGAGGATAACGGCCGTGGCCCGAATATGTACGATGCCCATAATTGAAATTGGTCTTTGTATTTTTGTTGGCGGCCCATCAGGCCTTGCTTGTCCGCTCTTTATGGGCTATACTCAATAAAAACGCATTGGGTTTGATTTTGGCGCGCCCCGCCAAAATCAAACAAAACTTGTCTTCCGCTCTCCCCTATACCCAAATTGTGGCCTTTTTCCCAATCACACAATCACGCGCCTGTAAACGGCCGAAAATGAGGCGGATGCTGTGACTGGACGCTCCGGTCACGTCCAATCACAGCATCCGCCCCTCGCTGCCGCGCTTACTTCTGGTCGTAGGCGTGGCGGGGATAGTCGGTGGTGTAGTGTAGGCCACGGCTCTCTTTGCGCTCAATGGCCGCACGGGTGATGAGATAGCCCACATTAATCATATTGCGCAGTTCGCAGATTTCGGGAGTAGCTTTGACGCGCTTAAAGAGTTCTTCAGTCTCCTCATAGAGCAGGTCGAGACGAGTCCATGCGCGCTTGAGACGCAAATCACTGCGCACAATGCCCACATAGGCCGACATGATTTGGCCCACCTCTTTGGCGTCTTGTGCTATGAGCACTTTCTCTTCGCCTTTCATCGTGCCCTCGTCGTTCCATTCGGGCACCTGGTCGTTGTAGTCGTATTCGGCGAGATGGCTGATGGCGTGGCGGGCGGCGGTGTCGGCATAGACCACGGCCTCAATCAGTGAGTTGGAGGCCAGGCGGTTGCCGCCGTGAAGGCCGGTGCACGAACATTCGCCCACGGCATAGAGGCGCGAGATGCTCGAGCAGCCGTTGAGGTCCACCTTGATGCCGCCGCAGAGATAGTGGGCACAGGGCGTCACGGGGATGTATTGGCGCGTGATGTCGATGCCGATA
>JAHAWW010000165.1 GCA_018383375.1 Prevotellamassilia sp.
TGGCCGCATTACCCACGACAAACAACACCCCTGTAAGTTTGGTGGAAAAAGAAAACGCCGGAACCTACAGCGTTGAATATGCCGGCGTGAACGGCTATTGCAACATCTACGACAAGAACGGCGAGGCAAATCTCAATGCCCTGCATATGGTCAACTGGGACGGCGTGGTGCGCTGGAGCACATCGGCAGACGCCTCTAAATTTTTGTTGCAAGACGCTTCGGCCCTTGTGACTGCCATGGAGAAGACCTACACCATCCAGAACTTCACAAATGGTTATTTGAGCGTGGCCGACGGCTATGTGGACGGTAGCGGCAATCTGCAGGTGACCAACAACAACGAGCCCGGCAACTTTGACGGACTGTGGTATGTGATGAAAACCAACGAAGGTTTCTATCGGTTCGTGAATGCCGGCGATACCAAAAAGGGTTTGATACTCAATATGACCGGCAGCGAAGGTGATGCCAGAGCTGCCATGACGCCGGCAGCTACAGCCGACGACAGCGAGGGCTCATACTTCAACGGTACAATCAATCTCGACGGTACGGCCAGCTACATCAAGATTGCCTCTTCAACCCATAACTATTGGAACAAACGCGGCAATTATCTTGCTTTGTGGGATTCCGGCAGTTCTGTGGGCGACAATGGCTCTACCTTCTACATCAACGAGGTGGTTCCCTCTGATGAGATGCTTTATGCTGAATTCAATACCGTTGAAGCCGGTCAGCGTCCCACCGACATCAAGGACTTCTCTCTTTGGTACAACGTGCCCGTGGCACACACCGGCGTGAGCGATACTTGGATGGAGTATGCCCTGCCTTTGGGTAACGGACAGATTGGCACGACCATTCGTGGCGGACTCTTCAAAGACGAAATCCAGTTCAACGAAAAGACACTCTGGGCCGGCACCACTGCCAACAGCAACCAGGGCTACTTCCAGAACTTCGGTTCTATCAAAGTAATCGACAAGAGCGGCAGCTTCTCGCTCGAAGATGACAGCAAGCCCGTCAAGGCTTACGCCCGCTATCTCGACATCATCGACGGCGTGGGAGGCGTGAACTACAAGAGCAGCGACGAGGCCACAAGCTACAAGCGCCGCTACTTCGTTTCTGCCACCGACCAAGTGTTTGTGGCTCACTATGAAGCTGAAGGCACTGACAAACTGACATTTAATATCACCTATGCTCCCGACAAGTTGATTAACGCCAGCGACGTGACTTATGCCGACGGCATGGCCTCTTTCAATGGTCAGCTCAACGTGGTGGCATACAACACGGCCTTCAAGGTATTGGCCAACGACGGTGCGACCGTGACGACCGACAGCGAAGGCATTCACGTTTCGGGCGCTGACTGGGTGAACATTGTGATGGCTGCTGCCACCGACTATGACGCAACCAAGTCTGGCTGCGTGAGCGGTGAAACTGCCGACCAAATTGCCGAGAAGGTGCAAGCACGCATTGCTGCCGCCGCAGCCAAAGACTATGCCACACTGCTGAACTCACACGTGGCCAAGCACAGCGAACTGATGAACCGCACCCAACTCACACTGGGCACTGTCAGCGACAAAACGACCGAAGACCTCATCAAGTTCTACAACGCAGCCGCCGACAACAAAGTGTCGCCCGAAGGCCTCTTCCTTGAAAGCCTCTACTTCCAATATGGCCGTTACATGACCATCGGTGCCAACCTCGACACGACCATCCACGCTCCCAGCAACTTGCAGGGTATCTGGAACGACCGCTCTAACACCAGCTTCTGGCACTGCGACGTACACGCAGACATCAATGTCGAGATGAACTACTGGCCTGCTGACCCCACCAACCTCAGCGAAATGCATCGCCCCTTCCTCGACCACATTATCGACTTGGCCTCTGCACCCAACTCGCCTTGGGCTGCCTTGGCTACGAAGATTGCCGGCAAGGCCGGTGGCTGGACCGTGGCTGTTGAAAACAACATCTTCGGTGGTACGTCTACCTGGTGCAACTCCAGCATCAAGACCTGCGGCGCTTGGTATGTAACCCACCTGTGGCGCTACTACAAGTACACGCTCGACCGCGACTTCTTAAAGAAGGCTCTGCCCGTGATGTATGACTATGCGCTCTTCACCAAGAACATCTCTACGCTCGACGCCAACGGCAAGTATGAAATAAAGAACGAATGGAGCCCCGAGCACGGTCCCACTGATGTGACGGCTTTTGCACAGCAAACAAGCTACGAAGCACTCGACGAGGTGTTTAAGGCTCATGCCGAACTGGGTGACGAATCGCCTCTCACGGCAGAACAGATTGCGGCCATTCAAGACCTCTACGACAATTTCGATAAGGGGCTTTGGACAGAAACCTTCGACGGCAAGACCATGATTTCTGAGTGGAAGAACAATCCTCTGCAAGACCAGGGCCACCGTCACCTCTCTCACTTGATGTGCCTCTATCCATTCTCAATGGTCAGCGCATTCGACACCACCGATGAAGGCGCTCAGCTCTTCCAGGCTGCCTACAACGGTCAGATTGCCCGCAACGGCGATGTAACGGGATGGTCTATGGGTTGGCAAACCAACACCTACGCCCGCTGTCTTGACGGCGACAACGCACGCCGCAACCTCTCGCTGGCACTCCGTCACTCGGGTTCCTACGTAATTGAGATGGGCAACTACGGCGGTTGCTACTACAACCTCTTCGATGCCCACTCTCCCTTCCAAATCGACGGAAACTATGGTTGCACCAGCGGTATCGCCGAAATGTTGCTCCAGAGCTATGACGACGTCATCACCATTCTCCCCGCATTGCCTTCGGCATGGAGTAACGGCAACGTGACTGGCCTGAAGGCCCAGGGCGACTACACGGTCGACGAAGACTGGGAGAACGGCAAGCCCACCCGTGTGGCCGTGACCAACAACAAGAGCGACAACCGCTCTGTAGACATCCGCGTAGCCGGCGAAGTAAGAAGCTATGACATTGCCGGTGGTGAAACGTTGGAAATTACTATGGAAGAAGGTAAATTCCCCACTTCCATCCAAACCATCAATCACGGTGTGGTGTCTGAAAAGGCTATGTACGACCTCTCTGGCCGTCGCGTAAACAAGCTCCAAAAGGGAGTTTATATTGTAGACGGAAAGAAAATGGTTTACTAACCCTCTCCTCTTCTGAAACCTTAACGGTTGCCACGGGCATTTGCCTTGGCAACCGTTTTTTTCTTATAAGACAAGCACTCAACACTACAGACCAATGACGGGAATGATAACTTTAGTCAAAATGCTTTTAGAGGCCTGAAAGCGAAATAATTGCGCACAATCACAGTGAATGTGCCACCTTTTTCTTAACTTTGCGCGTGCTTATATCTCTCGCAGACACATTATATATATATGCGTATGCGCGAGAAGCGGCATTGAGAAACTTTTAATTAAGGCAAGATAACTCCTACGACTATGAGTGAACAATTGAAAAAAGTCAAAGACCTCGTTGAGCGTCGCCAAAAGGCACGCCTCGGCGGCGGCGAAGTTGCTATCGAGAAACAGCACGCTAAGGGCAAAGCCACAGCCCGTGAGCGCATTGACCTGCTGCTTGACAAAGGCTCCTTTGAAGAGATGGATATGTTTAAACTCCATCGTTGCCACGACTTCGGTATGGACAAGAAGCACTTCTATGGCGACGGCGTCGTCTGTGGTTCGGGCACGGTCAACGGCCGCTTGGTCTACGTGTTTGCACAAGACTTTACCGTGAACGGCGGCTCGCTTTCAGAAACGATGGCCGAGAAGATTTGCAAAGTGATGGACCAATCTCTGAAGATGGGCGCGCCTTGCATTGGTTTGAACGACTCGGGTGGTGCACGCATCCAAGAGGGTGTAAACGCTCTGGCCGGCTTCGGCAACATCTTCCAGCGCAATATCGAGGCCTCGGGCGTAGTGCCTCAGATTTCAGGTATCTGCGGTCCCTGCGCAGGTGGTGCAGTCTACTCTCCCGCCCTCACCGACTTCGTCGTGATGCTTGAAGGCGTCAGCTATATGTTCCTCACCGGCCCGAAAGTGGTAAAGACCGTGACCGGCGAAGACGTGACGCAAGAAGACCTCGGCGGTGCCGGCGTACACTCCACTAAGAGCGGCGTTTGTCACTTTACGGCCAAAACCGAAGAAGAGTTTGCAGGACTCATCCGCAAACTGCTCTCATACATCCCGCAGAACAATATGGAGCGCGCTCCCCGTGTGGAATGCACCGACCCCATTGACCGCAAAGAGGATATGCTCAACGAGATTATCCCCGACAATCCCAACATGGCCTACGATATGTATAAGGTCATTGGCGCTACGGTCGACAACGGCGAATTCCTTGAAGTGCAGCGCAACTTTGCCCGCAACATCATCATCGGCTTTGCCCGCTTCAACGGCCAAAGCGTAGGTATCGTGGCCAATCAGCCCAGCGTCTATGCCGGTGTGCTCGACTGCAACGCCTCGCGCAAGGCCGCTCGCTTTGTCCGCTTCTGCGACTGTTTCAACATCCCCATCGTGTCGTTTGTCGACGTGCCCGGCTTCTTGCCCGGTACGGGTCAGGAATACAACGCCGTTATCGACCACGGCGCCAAACTGCTCTATGCTTATGGTGAGGCTACCGTGCCCAAGGTGACGGTGACCCTGCGCAAGAGCTACGGTGGCTCACACATCGTGATGGGTTGCAAACAGCTCAAAGCCGACCTCAACTACGCTTGGCCCTCTGCCGAAATCGCCGTGATGGGCGCCAGCGGTGCCGTGGCCATTCTCAATGGCAAAGAAGCCAAGACCCAGGCGGACCCCAAAGCCTTCTTGGCAGAAAAAGAAAAGGAATACAACGACCTCTTCACCAACCCCTACAAAGCTGCCCAATATGGCTATGTAGACGACGTCATCGAGCCGCGCAACACCCGTTTCCGCGTTTGCCGCGCCCTTGCTCAGCTTGAAAACAAGCGCGAGAACCGTCCGGCCAAGAAACACGGCAACATTCCTCTCTAAACACACTACGCAATGAAAAACTTTGAATACCGCATCAACGGCCAAGTCATCCGCGTGAAAGTAGACGACCGCAGAGGCACCATTGCCGACGTGCTCGTCGACGGCGCACACCCGACCGTTGCAGAGGAAGACATGCCGGCCTATGCCGCCGTCATTGCCTTGGCCCTCATTGAGCACGAAGTCGAAGTGGTGCACGACGACGAACCCGGCGTCATCACCCTCTCAAGTGCCGGCTCAAGCTGGTCTGACCCTCAGCATTTGATGAACACAATCTGACAAAAAGCCCACAAAACAATATGAAACAATACAAATACAAGATAGGTGGTCTGCAATACGACGTCACCATCGATAGCATAAAGGGCAACATTGCCCAAGTTGAGGTGAACGGCATCCCGTTTGAGGTGGAGATGCAAGGTTCTACGCTCGTAGAAGAAGACCTCCCCACACAGGCTGCTGCCGACGCTCCCGCTGCCGCTCCCGCCGCTGCTCAGCCCGCCGCTCCCGCCGCTGCACCTGCTGCAGCTCCGGCCGCCGGTCCCGGCGAAGGTGCTCCGGTGAAGGCACCGCTGCCCGGTGTAGTGGCCAAGATTTTGGTAGCCATGGGACAGAGTGTCAAGAAGGGCGAGACCGTTCTCGTGCTTGAAGCCATGAAGATGGAAAACAACATCACCGCCGAATGCGACGGCAAGGTCACCGGTATCTGCGTGGCCGCCGGCGACAGTGTGATGGAAGGCACCACCTTGATAACGATTGGTTAAGAAATCAACATAAACCCACATTTTTTTGGTCTTTTTTGTCATTATATAGTGACAAAAAAGACCATTTCTTTATATCTTTGCGGCGGTGGGGTATCACTCGGAAAGCATCTCACTTTGCCGCCAGACCACCACATCATCCGTAAAAACAACATTAAAACTCTGCAAATTATGAAGAAATTTATGCTTATGGCCGCCATGGCAGCTTTCTGCCTGAGTCTCGGCGCACAGACCCCCGTGAAGAAATGCGAAAAGAAGTGTGAGAAGAGCGAATGCTGTCAGAAAAAAGACAAGAAGTGTGACAAAGACAGCAAGAAAGCTTGCGACAAGAAATGTGAGAAGAAGTGCGAGAAGAAATGCGATAAAAAGTGCGAGAAAAAATGCGAAAAGAAGTGCAAGAAAGCCGCAAAATGCACCAAAGCCACTGAATGCAAGAAGGCTTGCGAGAAGAAATAAGCCGCACCTGCTTTTCAGCACAGCAATAAAGCGTCCTGACATCCTCAGGGCGCTTTTTGCTATCTGTTGGGAGCACACAACAAGAGACAACACGCCGGGGAAACCAACAAAACAGGCGGTCATGAGTGACAAAAAAGCGGCAAAAAAGTGATGGGAACGTAAAGAGACCACCCAAAAGTAGCAACGAAACGACCGGAAACGGCAAAAACCAAGCGACCATAAGGACAAAATCAACCGGCATAAGGACAGAAAAAACGGGGATACTGACAGAAATTCCTATCAGTATCCCCGTAAGTCACAAATAATGAAGCGTTTCGTTGATGAGAGGTTCTTTTCCTTTCTTCCTAAGGCAAATATACGCCGAAACTCGTGAAAACGAAAAGACAAAAGTTGGGCACCTCACGCTTAAATGTTGGCCACGCGCATGATGTCGGCAAAGACGCCTGCGGCGGTGACGTCGGCTCCGGCACCGTAACCTTGGATGAGCATGGGGTATTCGCGATAGCGCTCGGTGGTGAGGGTGATGATGTTGTTGGAGCCTTCAAGGTCGTAGAAGGGATGGCCTTGGGGTATTTCTTTAAGTCCCACCGAACCTTTTCCGTCTGCCCAACGGGCCACAAAGCGCCAGCATTTGCCCTCGGCCACGAGGCGGCGACGATTGGCTTCAAACTCGGCGTCGAGTGCCGGCAGACCAGCCCAGAATGCGTCGAGGCTGCCTTCAAAAAGATGGTCGGGGATGAACAGGTGGCGCTCCACGTCGTCTGTCTCCAGACGATAACCGCTTTCGCGCACCAAAATGGTGAGTTTGCGAATAACGTCTTTGCCTGAAAGGTCGATGCGCGGGTCAGGCTCGCTATAGCCCATCTCTTGGGCCATCTTGACGGCTTGGCTCAACGTGACGGCGTCCGAGAGCGTGTTGAACACGAAGTTGAGTGTGCCGCTCAACACGGCCTCTATGGCCAGTATGCGATCGCCCGAGGCGGTGAGGTCGCCGATGGTATTGATAATGGGCAAACCGGCACCAACGTTGGTCTCAAAGAGCCATTTGACGCCGCGCTCTCGAGCAGTGTGTTTGAGCATGAGATAGTTGTCGTAAGCCGACGAAGCGGCAATCTTGTTGGCAGCCACCACCGAGACATTGCCGGCAAGCAGAGTGCCGTATTGAGCAGCCACGGCCTCGCTGGCCGTACAGTCTACGAAGACAGGGTTGCATACGTTCATGCGCTTTATGGTGTTGACCATGTGCTCCACGCCGCCGGGTTGACCCTCGTTCATGGCTTCCCGGAAGTGGGCGAAGTCAATGCCGTCGGGATGATAGGCGGCCTTGCGGCTTCCACATACACCGACGAGATTGATTTTCAATCCCTTCTCTTTCATGAGTTGCTCACGCTGAGCAGCAATTTGCCCCAAGAGGCTTCCACCTACGGTTCCAGTGCCACAAACAAAGAGGTTGAGCTCTTGGTAGTCGCTGAGGAAGAAGCTGTTATGCAACACATTAAGTGCCTTGCTCAATTGGCTGCGGTCGATAACAAACGAGAGATTCATTTCGAGGGCTCCCAGCGCCACGGCACTAATGCTGATGCCGTTGCGCCCCAACACACTGAAGAGTTTGCCGGCAATGCCGGGCGTGCACTTCATTCGCTCGCCAACGGCAGCCACTGTGGCCAGTCCGCAGGTGAGTTGGCAGGGATTCATCGAACCATTGGCAATCTCCTGACTGAACTCCTCGTCGAGCAGTCGGCAGGCTTTTTCGCCGTCGGCGGGAGTCATACAGATGGATGTGCTGGTCTCAGAGGCCGTCTGAGCCACCATAAACACACTGATACCGCCGGCAGCCAGTGTGGTGAAAATGCGACGATTGACACCAATCACGCCCACCATCGAGAAACCGCTCACGGTGAGCATGCTCATATCATTGACCGAAGAAATACCGCGTATGGGACGGGCTGAAACGTCGGCGTCGCGCTTGATGACGCTGCCTTTGGCCGTGGGGTTGAAGGTGTTTTTGACGTAAATGGGGATGTCTTCGGCACAAACGGGGAAGATGGTGGGCGGATAGACCACCTTGGCGCCGAAGTTGCACAACTCAGTGGCTTCGCTGTATGAGAGTTGGGGGATGGTATAGGCTGTGGGGATGATGCGCGGGTCTGCGGTGAGGAAACCGTCTACGTCTGTCCAGATTTCCAAGGCTTGAGCTTTGAGCGCAGCGGCGATGATGGAGGCCGTGTAGTCTGAACCGCCGCGACCGAGGTTGGTTGTGACGCCGGTCTCGATGTCGGAAGCAATGAAGCCACCCACGACAATGCGGTCGGCCACACCGCCGAGCGTCTGCCGCACGAGGGCGTAGGTCTCGTGAAGGTTGACAATGTGTTTGCCCTCTTGACGTGTGGTTTTGATAAACGTGCGAGAGTCAAACCAGCGGCTCCCCTCGATGAGCGAGGCGCATATCACCGACGAAAGGCGCTCGCCATAGGCCACAATGGCATCGGCAGTCTTGGGAGTGAGGTCTTGGATGAGACACACGCCGTGAAGGATGCTTTTCAACTCACCAAAAAGCTTTTCGACATGGTCTTCCACCTCGCCGGTCTTATCGGCCGGAACAACGGCACGGAGCATCTCAATGTGGCGCTGACGGGCCGACTCCACGCTTTCGAGATAACTCATATCGGCCGTGGCTGCCAATTGTGAGATACGGATGAGCTGGTCTGTGAAACCGCCCAAAGCCGACACGACAACTACCACGGGGCCGGAGACCGACTCGACAATTTGCTTCACTTGGCTTATTGAGGCAATGGTTCCCACTGAAGAACCACCAAATTTCAATACTCTCATAGGTGTTAAGGGTCTGTTTAATGTTTATGTTGAGCAGTCTTTCTGTCAAAGACGCACAGTTTTCTTGGCTGGTTTTGACTCGTTTTGCAAACGGTCGAGCGCTGTGACCACATAGGTATATTTCGTCTGGCCGCCATCGTAGGGAAGTTTGAGTATGGTCTCAGACGTCACCGTCAAGAGGCGGTCTGCTCGGGTGAGGTCTACTTTCTCTCCGGCTTCAAAGCGATAGACGGCAAAACGATTGGCCTTGTCCATCTCATATTGTGCGGCGTCGGGCGTGATATGTCCGTTGGCGCCCCATAAGCTTATCGTGCCGTCGGCAAAGCGCTTGGCGTTTTTTGTTTTAGGTGCAGTCCAAAACAGATAGTAGCCATCTGGCATCCACATGGCCTTGACACTGCGCGGTTTGCCGGGGGCTTTAGCGTCAATAAAAGGCATGGCGGGCTGAAGGGCGATGGTGGTGTGGTAGAGGCTCTTGAGAGCGTCGGCAAAACGGCCTTCGTTGCGCACCACCGCTGCCGAATACCACAGGCAGCTCCCCACGATGCCCGGCAACGTGCGCTGCAGCCTCATCTTCTCGGGCAGCTGGTTGAGAGAGGGATTGTTGAGGTCTTTGGCCTTGACCGTGCGCTCCACGTCTTGGCCAATCACGAGCGGCCGCATTGAGGCATAGCGCGACCACCATTTGATGAGCGTGTCATAGTCGGCCACTTTGTGTCCGATTTCCCAATAAATCTGCGGCACCAAATAGTCCACCCAGCCTTGGTTGGCCCAATAGAGCACGTCGGCATACAGGTCGTCATAGTTTTGCAGACCGCCGGTGCGGCTTCCGGGCAGGTTGTCACCTTGACGGGCATTGTGGTAGATGCCAAAAGGCGAAACACCAAACTTCACCCACGGCTTGACCGCGTGGATAGAGTCGTGAAGCATTTGCATAAAGCGGTTGACATTTTGACGACGCCAGTCGCCACGGTCGGTAAGACCGTTGCTGTAGCGCGCAAAGGTGGCATCGTCGGGGATAACCTTGCCGGCAGCCGGATAGGGATAGAAATAGTCGTCGATATGCAGGCCATCGACGTCGTAGCGGCGCACGATGTCGGCCGCTATGCGACAGATGTATTCGCGGTTTTCGGGCAGGCCCGGGTCTATGATGGCCAAGTCGTCATAATAGAAACAGCGCTCGCGGTGACGGGCCAGATAGTGGGTCGAGGCAATCTCTTTGGTTCCCTTGGTTTTGGCTCTAAACGGATTTATCCATGCGTGAAGTTCCATGCCACGACGGTGACACTCGGCCGTCATCCAGGCCAAAGGGTCCCAATAGGGCTGGGGCGCACGTCCCTGAGTGCCGGTGAGGAAACGCGACCACGGCTCATAGGGACTCTGATAGAGCGCATCGGCTTCACCTCTCACCTGAAAGATTATCGTGTTGACACCACAGCGTTGCAGTTCATCCAACTGATGGGTAAGATTGCTTTGCATTGCGTCGCGGTCCATTCCCTGAAACTGGCCGTTGATGATTTGAATCCACGCGCCACGAAACTCGCGCTTGGGCGACGCGGGCACGGTCTGGGCCGAAAGGGCATTGAAGAGTAAAGACAACAAGAAGAGAGAGAGGAGGAGTCGGTTGGTTTTCATTGGTTGAAACGATTTGTAGCAACGTAGGGCTACAAGAATGAGTGTTTGCTTTTGCTAATAATTGGATGAATGAGCCGATGTCGCAATGCGGCAATGGGAACTAAGACGTAGCGGCTTCACGGTTTTCGAAGGCTTCGATGGCACGCTTCATAGCCATACGGCCGACACGGACTATGCGGCCGGCACGGTCGTAGTCGAACTCGCCAAAACGATTGACGGGTATGTCCACGCGGATGTCGGGCGGCGTGATTTGAAGCGCACGCTCGGTGTTGGACTGTATCATCAGCGAGAACGTGTTGGAGAGCAGCGTGTAATAATTGCTGTCGGCCGTCTCAGAGTCGGGTATGAGTTTTTGCCAAAGTGACGAACCGGCCGCCTTAAGGCGATGCTTGGCCTGACGGCGAATGATGTCGTAAACTGGGTCGGCAGGGGCATTGACATTGATGGCCACCAAGATGTCGCCTTCGTGACGTTTCACACGATTGAGCGGTATGGGATTGACCGCGCCGCCGTCTATCAATATGCGGCCGTCGGTGTGCAGCGGTCTAAGGATAGAAGGCAGAGAGATTGAGGCACGGACGGCTTTGAGCAAACTGCCTTCCCTAAAGTCAATCTCCTCGCCGTGCTGCACATCAGCAGCAACGGCGCAAAAGGGAATGGGCAAGCGAGAGATGTCGGTGTCGGGCACTATCTCGGCGATGGCATCCATCACACGCCGGCCCTTGACCACATGGTTGAGACTAAACGAGAAGTCGACCAACTGAAAGACTTTTTTTCGGTCGAGCGAAACCAGCCAGTCTTTAATCTCGGTCAGTTTTCCTGCAGCATACATCCCGCCAATCAAGGCCCCCATCGACGTGCCGGCTACCGAAGTGATTTCATAACCGGCTCGTTCGAGGGCCTCTATAGCGCCAATGTGGACGAACCCTCTGGCACTGCCACTTGACAGCACCAAGGCCACCTTCTTTTTGGGTTGTGGCAAGGTGTGCGTCATATTGAAATGCAAAGTCTGTTGTGTCTTGTGTTTGTGTTAGGGTGATGCAACGCCGTCGGTCATTCGTTTTCACTCATAGCCGACTTGACCAAAGATTGCAACATTTCGGGTGTAAATTGGCCTGACAACCTCATAACCATGGCACCTGTTTGCTCTGAATAAATGAACATCAAGAGTTCGTCGTAGCCGCCCTCAACGGTATAGGCAAAGATACCCATTGTGCCGTCTTCGTTTATTATGCTTGCGAACGTTTCGTAAGACTTATTGTTCTTGACTTCATTGACACAGGCCTCAATCAACGGCTTAATTTTGGCGTTTTGAGTAAGATAGATACTCATCTCGTCGACGTTCTTAAGCATATCGGCATTCAAGCCTTCTATTTGGTCTCCCATATCCATACCGGAGGCCAGCGCCATTTGGATCATTTCTTTACCTAACTTGACTTCTTGCACACCTTCAAACGAAGAGATAGAGGTGAGATCGGCGTGGCCATCAGCCCAAGAGGGCAACACGGCCATAAGAGCCACAAGCAGAGTGAGAATAGTCTTTTTCATTGTTGTTGTTCTTAATAAAAATATTATTGTGCACGTTGAAATCTGACTTTATATGTGAGCGGGGTTCGCGCGATGCGGTAGGGCTGCGTGGTGTCGCAAGCCGCACCTCCACAGCTGGCATTGCCCACGCCGCGTGTCTTGGCGTCGAGATGCCACACATTAGACCGCCCCGGCGTGAGATCGTAATAGTGAGCCGCATTCATCAGTTGAGCATCGGTATAAGGCGTCAAAGAGAAGCTGACTTCACCCTCGGTCTGTATGGAAACAGCAAAGCCGTCGGCAGCCTTAAGCGTCATACTGCGCAAACCTTCGCGGCCACCGGTGGTCTGCGGCTTCTGGTTGAACTCTACCATATCAGTCACACTCGAACTATATCGGCCCACTGGGCAACCGTCGAGACGGTCGGCCCAATTCTCATAAGGGCCATGAGCATAATAGTCTATCTGCGACAAAGCCGAGTCGAGCAGGCAAACCACACCGGCACGGCGCAAATCGTCGGTCTTGGGGAAAAGACGGACAGTCATGTCAACGACGCCGTCGGGCGAAATGGCATAGTCAATCTCTTGGGCGCAAAGGTTGCCGTCGCGTGAGGTTTTGACAATGGTAAGACCATCTTTGTTTTCCACAGAGAGTTTGCCCTCTGCGGCCAGTCCGTTGTCGGTGCGGCCATAGCGGTCGTTTTCTATCCAACGATGATTGTCGTAGACAAAACCGCCTTCCTCAGAAATGATATTGCGGCCACCGAATGCCAAGGCGATGAGACGGCCTGTAGCTTGGTCGAAACGAAGCGATACTCGGTCGTTGCCCAGGAACAAGGCGCCGGCGCCGTCAGTCATAGCCAAATGGCTCGTGCCTTTAACTGCCAAAGGAGACAAAGGCGCACGCTCAGTCAGTCCAAACTGAGCAGCGGCATACACATGGCCTGCGGGAGCAAACGAAGAGGCATCACGCCCCACGACACGTATGTTCAGCATCACTTCTTTACCTTGTACTTTAGCCTTGGCCAAATTGAAACTCGGCTTGAAAGTGAGCAAGAGGCTGTCACCTGCTGCAACTGGCGCCAGGCGCAGGGTCTTGGTCTTCTTTACATAGCCATCGACCAACGTTTCATATTGCAAATCAAAACCAGACAGGTCTCGGAATGCATAGGCATTGGTCAATTTCACGCAGACGGTATTTTTGCGTTCGTCCACACTGACCAACGCAAACTTGACATACTGATAGGCCGCCTTGACCTCCATCAGTTTTGCACTGGCCGTACGAGTGGCCGGAATGAGACCATTGCTGCAGAAATTGCCTTGATGAGGGCCGGGGAAGTCATAACCGGTGCGCAAACGACCCTTATACGTGCCAGCCTTAATCTCTGCCGGCTCATAAATGGCTTGGTCAATCCAATCCCAAATACCAAATCCGATGATAGAGCTACTACTCTCGGCGCGCTCGCAATACTCCCGCATGTTACCGGTAGAGTTGCCCATTGAGTGGGCCATCTCACAGATAAACATAGGCCGGTCGAAGCTGTTGCGGTAATGGTCCATCCAGTCCATTCCGGGGTACATCTTTGAATATAAGTCAGAGAAACGATTGCCGCCATAACTCTTACCGTCGCGAGTGCCCTCATAGTGAATGGGGCGCGGGTCAAGTTCGCGTGCTTTGGCGTAGCAGAATTTGAAGTTTTCGCCTCCGCCACATTCGTTGCCCAGACTCCAGAAAATTACCGAAGGATGATTGCGGTCGCGCAGCACCATTCGCTCAATTCGGTCGGTAAAGGCCGGTATCCAGGAAGGCCGGTCGGAGAGGCTCTGATTAGCATGGTCTTCAAGGTCTGCCTCGTCCATACAATAGAGTCCGTAGTGGTCAAACATCGCATACATACGGGCATTATTGGGATAGTGTGACGTGCGAATGGTATTGATGTTGTGTTGCTTCATCAACATCACGTCTTTCAGCATCGTTTCTGTGGTGACGGCGCGACCGAAGAGGGGGTCGGTGTCTTGCCGATTGACTCCTTTGAAAAAGACCGGACGTCCATTGACATAGACCTTCGCGTCACGAATGGCAATGTCGCGAAAGCCATATTTAGTGGAGAAAGCCATCTCTTCATTACCGTCGGTGTCTTGCTGCACCACGGTGATGGTGTAAAGGTTGGGCGTCTCTGCCGACCATAGTTGAATAGCCTTTACCTCAAGATGAGCTTTGACGGTCTTGAGTGTGTCGGTTGAGAGATTAACGCTCTCAGTCGTCTGTGCCACCTCTCGGCCGGCGGTGTCAAATACCTTGACCACAATCTGCTTGTTTGCAGCGAGCCGGTCACGGTTGTCGACGGTCAACGCAATGTCGAGCTGCGCGTTCTCTCTTGCTGCATCAAGTTTGGAGGTGATATAATGGTCGCGCACCGACACACGGGGTACATTATATATATATACGTCGCGGTGGATGCCACTCATACGGAACATATCCTGACATTCGAGATACGAACCGTCTGACCAACGGAACACTTGTACGGCCAAGCGGTTGTGGCCGGCACGCAGATGGGGGGTCAAGTCAAACTCGGTCACGTTGTTGGCACCCTGAGTATAGCCCACGTATTGACCGTTGAGCCAGACAAAGGCTGCCGAATAGATACCACCAAAATGGATGAACGTGCGACGGTTGAGCCAATCGGCAGGCACGTCAAAGTCTCTCACATAAGAACCCACGGGATTGACGCCATAATTCTTACCGCCATCGTTATAGCCCGGTCGGGCCTTAATAAAGGGCGGCGTATTAGCGTGAGGATATTCCACGTTGCAATAAATAGGCCGGTCGTAGCCTTGCATCTCCCAGTTTGACGGCACAGGGATTGTATCCCATTGACTCACATCATAGCCTTCCTTAAAAAAGTCGAGTGGTCGCGCCGAAGGCTCTGAGACAAAATTGAAACGCCATGTGCCGCTCAATAGCTGGTAGCGATCGTTTTGAGGCGTAGTCCAAGGAGTGGCAAAATAGGCAGCATCAGCCCGCATGGCGGCTTCGTTTTTATAGGGCATATAAGTGGCCACCCCTCGCTCTTTGTTTTCGCCAAAGATTGTTTCATCTTCCCAGTAGGGTGAGGCAATCTTGGGTTTTTCCACCTGTTCGAAGGCAAACCAAGCCTCGCGGTCTTTGGCATCGAAGGGAACGAGGCTCAACGTCCCGTCTTTGAGGGCATACATCTTACCACTTTTGGCTTTTGAGGCGGAAGTGATGAGATACGTGCCGCTTTGGCCTTCGACGGGAACGAAGCGAAACTTGGCATTGTTCCAAACGCCCTCGGTGGCCGGCCACTGCAAGAGCCACGTGATGGCGGCATTGTCGCCGCCGTCATCAAAGTGCTGGGTATAGAAAGCATTTTGCACCACTCTGGTCTGCAAGTCAATCATTTTAATGTTCCAATACTGACCACGGTTGAGCGTTTCGACTTCCTCAGCTACTATTCGGGCGTTGTTCTCTCCTGAGTCGCCATTGCCCAGCACCCATTCAGGGTGCGCCACAGAGCGGATGCGATAGGCCAAGTCTTGGTCAAAACCGGCGGCTGCGGCTTGGCGGATGACAAACCAGGCATTGCGGTCGGTCTTGGCCTTATCTTTGGGTTCAACCGCTATGCGACCATCGGCCTGACTCACGGCAGCCACCTCGGGGTGGTTGGCCGGAACGAGCAATACGGCATCGTGTTTGCCTACGGTTTCAATCTTCCACAACTGAGCTTCGTCTGAGCCGTTGTTTTCACCCGTGCCGACTTGGTTGCCGGCGGTGCGGAGGCTTTGGTTGGTAAAAGGATTCATTAGGCGCCAACTTCCGGCCAGAGCCGAAATCGTCCAATGCTGCTCAGGCCGGTCGGCGTTGACTTTAGCCAGCATTGCTTTGCCGGCCTCAGCCTGATGGTCAATGGCCGAAGTCTGTCGTGCCTGCGGCACAATTTGATAGAGCGCACCGGGCTGATAGGTCTGTGCGCCTGCCGTAAGGCCAATAAGCCAGGCCAAGAGGCAGAAACAAGTCAATCTCAATACGTGGTTCTTGGGTTTCATAGCGTATAGGTAGGAGGTTAGATATTATCGTCCGATAGACTGAATACGGCTGCGGAGTTGCTTGGTGATTACCACAAACATATACCCCTGCTGATTGCCTTTGATTTTGCTTTCGTTTCGTTGGTAAGTCTTTGCGGCGTATTCTTTGGATTTTTCAAAGGTAAGTTTCGACACTTGGCTTTGACTCTTTCCCTGCATCGTCGAGTCAAGCTTCTCTTCGGGGAAATATTCGTCGAGGTCCACGTCGCCTATCATAGTAGTCTCAAGGAAGGTGAGATTTTTATTTTGGCTGTCTGTGTAATAGCCCACAAACATATGGCCGGGTATCTGCACAAGGACCGGGGTGATGTTGATGGCGCGGAGCAGCGAGGCAAACAAGACGCTGCCGTCCACGCAGTTGATTTGTGAAGTTTTGAAAGCATCATCAAACGTGCGCACCCTTTGTGACCAGACCACGTTGCTTGACAGACTTGAATAAGACACCGAACTGTATTTGAAGTTACGCTTTTGCAACACGAACCAAAGGGCATAGACCTGTTTGTCTACGCTCTCGGCGGTGCCCACTTGATAGCCTTGAAAGCGGCGAACGATGCGCGTGTTGAGTGCCTCGCGCAAAAGTTGGTCGATGAGGGGATTTTCTTCGTTGACATAGGCGGCAAAGAGCTGTCGGGTGGAGACATACGTTGTCTTGCCCGATGGCAGATGCCGCATATAGCCGAGCAGGCACTCGTTGATGCTGCGAACGGAGAAGGTGCGCACCTTCTGCCCGAGCACCTCGCCGTTGAGTTCCACCGTCAAAGCCACATTGACAGGCTCGGCTTGGTCGTTGCTACGCAGGGTCTCATAACGCCACAACACGTCGGGATAGATGGTATAGGTGACGTCTTTTTGTGGCAAGACAAACGTAGAGACCGACTTGGCAAAAAACGGCGTTTCTTCCAGCTCGATGCGGACCATTGAATTGGGTTTATCGGCCGTCACTTGCACGGCCAATCCGTTTCTCACGTTGCCCACGTATGGTGTGTCGACGGGGGTGATGAAGGCTGCGTCGGTCGTGGCAATGGAAATAATGGCAGAGGGGAAGATGTTGCCCCCCAAGAGGTCTTTTATTTCAAAATCTTTCGCCGCCTTGTTGCCTCCGAGACAGGTCATTGCGACCACGGCCAAGGCACCGACCACCACAACCACCGTGCCGACCAGCAGCAGACGGCGCCATTTGGGTTGTTTCAAAAAGACCGGCAGTTTCATAGGCATAAGATTGAAATAGTGACTGCAGTTGATTTAAAAGATGAGATAAAAATAGAGTGTTGAAGCCGGAATGGCCATCAGCGACGAGTCGAAGCGGTCGAGCATACCGCCATGTCCGGGCAGTATGTGACCACTATCTTTAATACCCAACTGACGTTTGAGCAGGCTCTCCACGAGGTCGCCCCAGGTGCCAAACACGCAGACGGTCATGGCAAATCCCATCCACACGGCAATGGTCATTGTGTCGGTGAGTGTGGCCATAATCCACGCGGCCAAGAGACAGAGCAGTCCGCCACCAATTGAGCCCACCCAGCTTTTCTTGGGCGAGATGCGGGGGAAGAGTTTGGCCGGGAAACGTTTATGGAGCAACGAACCCACGCAATAGGCTCCGGTGTCGTTGGTCCAAATGAAGATAAACACCGACAGGGGGAGCAACGAGGCGTATCCGGTTTCAAAGCCGGCGGCGGGATGGAAGGCCAAGCTGCCCAGCAAGCTGAAGGGCAGGGCTATGTAAATCTGTGCCGCAAAGGCATAGGCCCAGTTTTGGAATGGTGTTTCCGAGCGGGCATAGAGCTCGTAGACCAATAAGAGAATGATAATCAAGATATATCCTGCTCCCAACGCTTTGGCGTGAGCGGGCGACATAAAGTCTGACGAGCCAAAGATGACGGCGGCAAAAAGATAAATCGCACCGAGTGTGGTGAGCGGCGCATTGACTGAGGCTCCGCCGTGTTGGTTGGCCAGCTGGCAAAATTCCCAGACGGTCAGTGCGGTAACGATGGAAAACACGGCGGCAAAAGAGATGGGGCCGCCCAAGATGCCCAGCACGATGCAGGCTACAAAGAGTACGCCTGTGATGGTGCGTGAAATCAGATTGCTCATAGTCTGTGATTATTGTTTATCGCCTTCTGGTGTTTCGCCCTCAGAGGTTGTGGGAGCGTCTGGGGCCTCGGTCTGCTCTGAAGGTATTGGTGGCAGGGCCTCGGTGTCGTTGTCGGTGGCATTTTGGCCTTCTGTTCCGCTTTGTGCCGCAGCTTTTTCTTCCTCCTCACGGATTTCGTCGGCGCGGCTCTTCCACGGTCGTTTGCCAAAGATTTTTTCCACGTCTTCGGTGAAAATGACTTCGCGGTCGATGAGTATCTGGGCCAGTTGTCCGTGTTTGGGCGCGTTGTCCATCAAGATGCGTTTGGCGCGGTCATATTGTTCGGCTATCAGTGCCTTGACTTCAGCGTCGATTTGTTCGGCTGTTTTTTCCGAGTAAGGTTTGGTGAAGTTGTATTCTTGATTGTTGTAGTAGCAGAGGTTGGCCAGTTTGTCGCTCATACCGAGATAGGCCACCATGCCATAGGCTCTCTTGGTGACGCGCTCGAGGTCGTTGAGTGCTCCGCTTGAGATGTGCCCCATAAAGAGTTCTTCGGCGGCTCGTCCGCCCAGTGTGGCACAGATTTCGTCAAGCATCTGCTCTTTGGTGGTGATGCTCCGCTCTTCGGGGAGGTACCATGCGGCTCCGAGGGCTTGTCCGCGGGGCACGATGGTCACTTTGACCAAGGGGTTGGCATATTTGAGCAACCATGAGACAGAGGCGTGGCCTGCCTCGTGAATGGCGATGGTTCGTTTTTCTTCTTGTGTCATCACTTTCGACTTTTTCTCGAGGCCTCCAATGATACGGTCTACGGCATCGAGAAAGTCTTGTTTGCCCACGGTGTCGCGGTTGTGGCGTGCAGCGATAAGCGCAGCCTCGTTGCAGACGTTGGCTATGTCTGCGCCCGAGAAGCCCGGTGTTTGTCGGGCCAAGAAGTCGACGTCGAGGTCTTTGTCGAGTTTGAGCGGCGCCAGATGGACGTTGAAGATGGCTATGCGCTCAGAGAGTTCGGGCAGGTCCACGTGGATTTGGCGGTCGAAACGGCCTGCACGGAGCAGGGCCGGGTCGAGTATTTCCACGCGGTTGGTGGCGGCGAGGATAATCACGCCCGAGTTGGAGCCGAAGCCGTCCATTTCGGTGAGCAATTGGTTGAGTGTGTTCTCGCGCTCATCGTTGCCGCCAAACGAGGGATTTTTGCCTCTCGAGCGGCCCACGGCGTCAATCTCGTCAATAAAGATGATGCAGGGTGCTTTTTCTTTGGCCTGACGGAAGAGGTCGCGTACGCGACTGGCTCCCACGCCGACAAACATCTCGACAAAGTCGCTACCGGCCATAGAGAAGAAGGGCACGTCTGCCTCGCCGGCCACAGCTTTGGCCAGCAAAGTCTTTCCAGTGCCCGGCGGACCCACGAGCAAAGCGCCCTTGGGGATTTTGCCACCGAGTTTGGTGTATTTCTTGGGGTTTTTCAAGAAGTCGACAATCTCTTGCACTTCTTGTTTTGCGCCTTCTTGTCCGGCCACATCCTTGAAAGTGACGTGTGTGCCTTTGCCTTTTTCAAACAGGCGTGCCTTGCTCTTGCCCACACCAAAGACACCGCCCGAGGCTCCGCCGCCTCCGCCACTCATGCGGCGCATGATGAATATCCACACGCCTATGAGCAAGATGAAAGGCAGGAGTGTGGAGATGAGACTGGTAAAGAAATTGTTGCTCACCTCATAGCTCACCTTGATGTTGTGACCGATGACGAACTCGCCGAGTTTGTCGATGTCGGCCGGTCCGTCTGTCACGAGCGAGGGGCTGTTGCCTGTGCGGTCGAGGCCCTGGCCGAAGATTTTGCGCACTTTGTCGGCGTCGGGTTTGAGCATCATGCGGGCGGTGCCGTCTGTTTTGTTGATGACCACCTCCGAGCCATAGCCTTCGGCCACATATTTGCAGAAGTCTGAATAAGCCACGTCTTTGCTCATGCTGCTACCCGAGCCTTGGCCCTGGAAGAGCATAAACGCCAAACCGCCTATTATAATAATGTAGAGCCAGTTCAGATTGAAGCGTGGCATTTTGCCTTTATTGTCTAATCCGTTTTGTGCCATTGTTTTGTTTCAGTTGGTTAGTCGATGTCGGGCACCTCGGTGAGTTTGGCATCGTCCCAGAGGTGCTCAATGTCGTAGAACTCGCGCATGTCGGGCAGGAGGATGTGCACCATCACGTTGCCGTAGTCCATGGCAATCCAGAAGGCGTTTTGGCGTCCGGCTATGGCTGTGGGCTTCTCGTTGCAGTCGCGTCCGGTGAACTCTTCAACGGCGTCGGTCACGGCGTCGGCCTGCTGAGGCGAGCCTGCTGTGCAGATGACGAAATACTCACACGGAGCCGTGTCAATGCCGGTGAGGTCGGCCACAACGATACGGCGGCCTTTTTTCTCTTGAATACCTTTTACGATAGTGTCTACGAGGTTGTTTTGATTTGTCATAAATGTCGTTGTCGTGTGCGTGCAGCGTGAACAATGCCAATTTGGCAGTCGGTTGCACGCAAAATGAAGTTTTATGGTGTTATTGCTTCGGTGTAGGTTTTGCAGGTGGTGTCACCTTCTTTGAAGGTTGGGTACACACCACTTGTAAGGTGCAAAGTTAAAATGATTTATCAGAATGAGCCTTTTTGTGGCCTGCAAATGCCACCTTTTTGAGTTTTTTGTGTTTTTTGAGCGGTTTGGGGTGACTTCGCGCAGCCTCTCAAGGGCTCCAAAAGCCATCTTTTTTAGGTCATAGTGCAAAAAACACGCCAAAAAATTTGCAGGGAAAGGCAAAAGGCGTAACTTTGCAGCCGTATTCGAGAGGGCATCTTGATTACAACAGGTTTTTGGGGTATGGTGTAATTGGCAACACTACAGATTCTGGTCCTGTCTTTCCTGGTTCGAGTCCGGGTACCCCAACCAACAGCGACGATGAGCAACAGCGTTCATCGTCGCTTTGTTTTGGCGGCTGCTCAGCCCGTTTTCGCCCCACCCCTCAGCCATTGCGGGCCGTCCGCCGACAACGCCGTTCCTGCGCGCGGTTTTGTCTTTTTGTGTAACCTAATTTGACACTATCTTTGACGTAGGATAAGAGAAAGGAGAGGCCTGACGGCCTCTTTTTTTGTGTTTCAACGCGTTACAGGGATAAGGCGCGTTTTTACTGCGATACTGACAGTTTTTTCTGCGTTACTTGCCGTTTCATTTTTCATAAAAAAGGTCAGAAATGGGCCTTTTGAGGGCTTTCGCTTCTGCCTTTCAAGGATTTTGAAAAGCCACCAAGACTTTCGCGAAAGTTTTTTACAGAAAAAAATGCTTGTCGTGTCACGGATGAGGGGCGGTTTTGTCACAAACCAAACGCCTTGCAGACCTGCCCCACCCCAACCTTCTCGCTTCGAAACACCATGCGCCGCTTGCGACAAGACAAATATAGGCTCGCGCACGTGAAAAAACGCTTTTGAAGTGGGTGAGACTTGGCTTTTTTCGTAACTTCGCGGCAAATTATCAAAAATCAAATCTTACAACATAAAATGATGACAGCTAACGAAATCAGAGAATCGTTTAAAAAGTTTTTTGAAGAAAAAGGACACGCCATTGTGCCATCGGCTCCAATGGTCATCAAAGACGACCCCACGCTCATGTTCACCAACGCGGGTATGAACCAGTGGAAAGATATCATTCTCGGCACCCGCGACCCCGAACCGCGCCGCCGTGCCGACTCACAGAAGTGCCTGCGCGTGAGCGGTAAGCACAACGATCTTGAGGAGGTGGGACACGACACCTACCACCACACCATGTTTGAAATGCTCGGCAACTGGAGCTTCGGCGACTACTTCAAAGAGGGCGCCATCGACATGGCTTGGGAATATCTCGTCGACGTGCTCGGCCTCAACCCTAACGACCTCTACGCCACCGTCTTCGAAGGCTCGGCCGAAGAAGGACTCGGCCGCGATGACGAAGCCGCTCAGATTTGGCTCAAACACCTGCCTGCCGACCACATCATCAATGGCAACAAGCACGACAACTTTTGGGAGATGGGCGAGACCGGTCCCTGCGGCCCTTGCTCGGAAATCCATCTCGACTCTCGCTCGGCCGAAGAAAAAGCTCAAGTGCCCGGCGCACAGTTGGTCAACAAAGACAACCCGCAGGTCATCGAAATTTGGAACATCGTGTTCATGCAGTTCAACCGCAAAGCCGACACGTCGCTCGAGCCGCTCTCTATGAACGTCATCGACACGGGCATGGGCTTTGAGCGTTTGGTGCGTGCCATTCAGGGCAAACAGTCAAACTACGACACCGACGTGTTCCGTCCCATCATCTGCAAAATCTGTGAACTTTCGGGTCTCGAATATGGTAAAGACGAAAAAATCGATGTGGCCATGCGCGTTCTCGCCGACCACCTTCGCGCCATCGCCTTCAGCATTGCCGACGGTCAGTTGCCCTCAAACGCCAAAGCCGGCTACGTCATCCGACGCATTCTGCGTCGTGCCGTGCGCTACGCCTATACTTTCCTCGGACAAAAAGAGGCTTTCATCTGCCGCCTCATACCGGTGCTCGTCAGCGAAATGGGCGCTGCCTATCCCGAATTGCCTGCACAACAAGACCTCATCACACGCGTCATCAAAGAAGAAGAAGAGTCGTTCCTCCGCACCCTCACTGCCGGCATTGCCATGCTCGAGGGCTTGATGGCCGAAACGCGTGAGGCCGGTCGCAAAGACGTGGACGGCACCAAAGCCTTCACCCTCTTCGACACCTACGGTTTCCCCTTCGACCTCACCCAACTTATCTGTGCCGAAAACGGCCTGGGCGTGGACGAGGAAGCCTTCAACGTGGAAATGCAAAAGCAAAAAGAGCGCGCACGTGGCGCCGCAGCCGTCGAGACTGACGACTGGGTGGTGGTGAGCGAAGGCGAAACAACCTTCAAAGGCTGGGACTGCACCGAGCACGACTGCCACATCCTGCGCTACCGCCGCGTGAAACGCAAAAAACAAACCTACTACGAGCTCGTCCTTGACACGACGCCCTTCTATGCAGAAATGGGCGGACAGGTGGGCGACCGCGGTGTGCTCACAAACGAGGACGAAACCATCGAAATCTTCGACACCAAGCGAGAAAACAACCTCCCCATCCACCTCACAGAGACTCTGCCGACCAATCCCGCTGCCGGCTTCAAGGCCATCGTTAATGCCGAAGCCCGTCACGCCAGCGAGGCCAACCACACCGCCACTCACCTGCTCGACCAAGCCTTGCGCGAGGTGCTTGGCACACACGTAGAACAAAAAGGCTCGCTCGTCACACCCGACTACCTGCGCTTTGACTTCTCCCACTTCCAAAAGGTGACCCCCGAAGAACTGCGTCAGGTGGCCCGCATCGTCAATGCACTCATCCGCGAAGACATCCCCATGCAAGACCACCGCGACGTGCCCATCGCCGAAGCCAAAAAGCTCGGAGCCATCGCACTCTTCGGCGAGAAATATGGCGACCGCGTACGCGTGGTTCAGTTTGGCAAGAGCGTTGAGTTCTGCGGCGGTTGCCACGTGAAGAGCACCGGTAAAATTGGCTTCATCCGCATCCTCTCAGAGAGCAGCGTGGCTGCCGGCGTGCGCCGCATCGAAGCTATCACGGGCAAACTGGCCGAAGAGAGCATCTATGCCCAAGAAGACGTGATGAACGGCCTGAAGGCTTTCTTCAACAACGCCAAAGACATCACGGCAGCCATCCGCAAGACCATCGAAGAAAACGACGAACTCCGCAAACAGGCCGCTGCCTTCGTCAAAGAGCAGACGCTGCGCATGAAAGACAAACTCGTGGCCTCGGCTCAAAACATTGACGGCATCAAACTCATCAAATCACTCGTGCCCGGCGACATCGCCCCCGACGTGGTCAAAGACCTCGCCTTCCAGATTGGCGCCCAACTGCCTGAAAGCACACTCTGCGTGCTCGGCAGCAAGCACGACGACAAACCGTTGCTCACGGTGATGATAAGCAAAGACCTCATCGCCGGCAAGCAACTCCACGCCGGCAACCTCGTTCGCGAAGCCGCCAAACTCATCAAAGGCGGTGGCGGTGGCGCTCCCCACTTCGCCACAGCCGGCGGCAAAGACACCAGCGGACTGGAAGCTGCCCTTGACAAGGTGGTGGAACTCGCCGGACTCTAATCTGCAAACTTTTAACCTCATCTATCATGGAAAAGATAATCGGACTCATCGATGCGCCCTTCACGCCGTTTGACGCACAGGGCGAAGTGAACCTCCAACCTATCCCGGCCTATGCAGCAATGCTCAAAAAGAATGGTCTGAAAGGCGTGTTCATCAACGGAAGCTCCGGCGAAGGCTATATGCTTACCGACGAGGAGCGCATGCGCTTGGCCGAGGCCTGGATGGCCGCAGCCCCGGAAGACTTCAAAGTAATTGTCCACGTGGGCAGTTGCTGTCTGAAATCGAGCAAAGCCCTGGCTGCCCACGCCCAAAGCATAGGTGCATGGGGTATCGGCGCCATGGCACCTCCCTTCCCCAAGATAGGTCGCATCGAAGAGCTCGTGGCCTATTGCGAAGAGATTGCAGCCGCCGCGCCCAACCTGCCTTTCTATTTCTACCATATCCCCGCTTTCAACGGCGCCTTCCTGCCGATGGTGGATTTCCTTAAGGCCGTGGACGGACGCATTCCCAACTTCGCCGGCATCAAATACACCTTCGAGAGCATCTATGAATACAACCAGTGCCGACTTTACAAAAACGGCAAATACGATATGCTGCACGGCCAGGATGAGACCATCCTGCCCTCACTCGCCATGGGTGGCGCACAGGGCGGCATCGGCGGCACTACCAACTACAACGGCCGCTGCCTGACCGGCATCATCGACGCCTGGAAAGCCGGCGACCTCGACAAGGCCCGCGAACTGCAAAACTTTGCCCAAGACGTGATCAACGTCATCTGCCACTACCGAGGCAACATCGTGGGCGGCAAACGCATCATGAAACTCATAGGCCTTGACCTGGGCAAGAACCGCACGCCGTTCCGCAATATGACCGACGACGAAGAGGCTGCCATGAAGGCCGAACTCGAAGCCATCGACTTCTTCAATAAGTGCAATGTTTTCTGAAAGCAACGGTAAACGACAGGTATGACTCCTCAAAACTATCTCAACTATTGGGCCGACCTCTACAAGACCGACCTGACGGAAGACATTATGCCCTTCTGGCTCAAAAATGGTCTCGACCGCGTCAACGGTGGTGTCTACACTTGCCTCGACCGCGACGGCAGTCTGATGGATACGACCAAGTCGGTCTGGTTTCAGGGCCGCTTCGCCTTTATCTGCGCCTACGCCTACAACACCGTAGAGCAACGCCCCGAATGGCTGGAGGCCGCACGCCTCACCCTTGATTTCATCGAAGAGCATTGCTTCGACACGGACGGCCGCATGTTTTTCGAGGTGATGGCCGACGGTACGCCACTGCGCAAACGCCGCTACATCTTCAGCGAAAGCTTTGCCGCCATCGCCATGGCTGAATATGCCAGAGCCACAGGCGACAAGAGCTATGCCGAAAAAGCGCTGGCCTTGTTCAAGACTATGCGTCGCTTCCTCAACACGCCGGGTCTGCTCGAGCCGAAATATCTTCCCACGCTCCAGGCTCAGGGCCACTCCATCACGATGATAATGATCAACGTGGCCTCACGCATCAAGATGGTGGCCGAAGACGCCGAACTCGACGAGCAAATCACGGCGTCGGTCGCTGCCATAGAGCAGTATTTCATTCACCCCGAGTTCAAGGCCCTGCTTGAGATGGTGGGACCACAAGGCGAGTTCATCGACACTTGCAACGGCCGCGTCATCAATCCCGGGCACTGCATAGAGACCTCTTGGTTCCTGCTTGATGTGGCCGAGGCGCGACACGATGACCACCTGCGACAATTGGCGCTGCAAATCCTTGACTGGTCGTGGGACTGGGGCTGGGACAAGGAGTTCGGAGGTATCATCAACTTCCGCGACTGCCGCAACCTGCCATCGCAAGACTACTCCCAAGACATGAAGTTCTGGTGGCCGCAGACCGAAGCCATTATTGCCAATCTCTATGCC
>JAHAWW010000168.1 GCA_018383375.1 Prevotellamassilia sp.
AGGCCTGGGTTAGGAATGGGCCTCTAATCTCCGGCCTGAAGGGTCGGCACTATGAACGACGTTTTATTGAACCCCGAGCAAATATTCCCCCACAATGTGCCGACCCTTCAGGCCGGAATTTAGTGGAAATATCGCAAACCCAGGCCTAACGACCTGGGCTATTATGCTACGGCCCTTCAGGCCGTTCTGTCATTGACACCACCCACCCATCGCATTCTCTGACCGCCGCCCATTTTGTCTTTTTGTTTTCCGTCCCAACGCCCTATCTTAGTGGTAAGAAGAAAGAGGAGAGGGCTTTAGGCTCTCTTTTTTGTTCGTATTGAGGTCGTTACGGCAATAAGGCCCGTGTTTTCTGTCCTTATTGCGGCATTTTCTCGCATACTTCCCGAAAAAAACAAAAGGCTTGCCTCCACCGTACGGCCGTTTCGGGTCGTTTGGTCAGGGCTTCAACGCCGTCAGTTGTTAAAGGTTCTTATCATTGTGTCACGGTCAATCCGTTCATTTGTTCATAAAAAAAGACCGTTGAGGCTAAAAAAACGCCGTGCCGCCTTTGTTGTGAAAATAAATTCTTAATTTTGCGTGATTTACGACAGAAAAAGAAATAATCAATAAAAACAATCAACCGATGAACGTGATTACCAAGACCGTCTCATTGCCCGATGGACGCACCATCAGCATCGAGACCGGCAAGTTGGCCAAGCAGGCCGACGGTGCGGTGATGTTGCGCATGAACAACACCATGCTCCTCGCCACCGTTTGCGGCGCAAAAGACGCTGCCCCGGGCACAGACTTCATGCCCCTTCAGTGTGACTATAAAGAGAAATATTCGGCTGCCGGCCGTTTCCCCGGTGGTTTCACCAAGCGTGAAGGTCGTGCCTCAGACTATGAAATCCTCACCTCGCGCCTCGTAGACCGCGCCCTGCGTCCCCTCTTCCCCGGCGACTACCACGCTGAGGTCTATGTCAACATCACGCTCTTCTCTGCCGACGGTGTAGATATGCCCGATGCATTGGCCGGCTTTGCCGCTTCGGCAGCCTTGGCTTGCTCCGACATCCCCTTCGAAGGCCCCATCTCTGAAGTCCGCGTCGCCCGCATCAACGGCGAATATGTGGTCAACCCCACCTTCGCACAGCTTGAAGAGGCCGATATGGACATTATGGTAGGTGCCACCGAAGAAAACATTATGATGGTAGAGGGAGAAATGAAGGAAGTGCCCGAAAGCGCACTGCTTGAGGCCCTCAAGGTGGCACACGAAGCCATCAAGCCTATGTGCCGACTCCAAAAAGAACTCTCCAAAGAACTGGGCAAAGACGTCAAGCGCGTCTACTGTCACGAAGTCAACGACGAAGAACTCCGTGAAGAGGTCAAGAAACAGTGCTACGCCCCCGCCTATGCCATCGCTCAGGCCGGCGACCACGACAAACACCAGCGCGAAGACGCCTTCACCCAAATCCGTGAAGACTTCAAGGCCGCTTATGCCGGCGCACACCCCGAACTCACACCCGAAGAGCTCGAAGAGAAAAATGCCCTCGTAGACCGCTACTATCACGACGTGGAGCGTGACGCCATGCGCCGTTGCATTCTCGACGAAGGCAAGCGTCTCGACGGCCGTGCCACCACCGATATCCGTCCCATCTGGTGTGAAGTTGATCCCCTGCCCGGACCTCACGGCTCAGCCATCTTCACCCGTGGCGAAACGCAAAGCCTCTCCACCTGTACGCTCGGCACCAAACTCGACGAAAAACTCGTGGACGACGTGCTCGACAAGAGCTATATGCGTTTCCTCCTTCACTACAACTTCCCGCCTTTCTCCACCGGCGAAGCCAAAGCCCAGCGCGGCGTAGGTCGTCGTGAGATTGGTCACGGCCACTTGGCTTGGCGTGCCCTCAAGGGTCAGATCCCTGCCGACTATCCCTATACCGTACGCGTGGTGAGCGACATCCTCGAGAGCAACGGTTCCAGCTCAATGGCCACCGTCTGCGCCGGCACGCTCGCCCTGATGGATGCAGGTGTGCCCATCGCAGCTCCCGTCAGCGGCATCGCCATGGGTCTCATCAAAAATCCCGGTGAAGACAAATACGCCGTCCTCTCAGACATCCTCGGCGACGAAGACCACCTGGGCGATATGGACTTCAAGACCACCGGAACGCTCAAGGGCCTCACCGCCACTCAGATGGACATCAAGTGCGACGGTCTCTCTTATGAAATCCTCGAAAAAGCCCTCATGCAGGCCAAGCAGGGTCGCGAGCACATCCTCAGCAAAATCACCGAGACCATGGCAGCTCCCCGTCCCGAGCTCAAGCCCCATGTGCCCCGCATCGAAGCCTTCTCTATCCCCAAAGAGTTCATTGGTGCCGTCATTGGCCCGGGTGGAAAAATCATTCAGGGTATTCAAGAAGATACCGGTGCCACCGTCACCATTGACGAAGAAGACGGTGTGGGCAAAGTCCAGGTCAGCGGTGCCAACAAAAGCATTATCGACGCTGCCGTGGCCAAGATTCGTGCCATTGTGGCTATCCCCGAAGTGGGTGAAGTCTACGATGCCAAGGTCATCAGCATCATGCCTTATGGTTGCTTCGTAGAGTTTATGCCGGGCAAAGAAGGCTTGCTCCACATCAGCGAAATCGCTTGGAAGCGCCTCGAGACCGTTGAAGAAGCCGGCCTCAATGAGGGTGACATGATTACGGTCAAATTGGTCGAGATTGACGAGAAGACCGGCAAATTCCGTCTCTGACATCGTGGGCTCGATGAGAAGCCCGAAGGCTGGGAAGACCGTCCTGCCCGCCGTCCTCGTCGTGAGGGCGAAAACCGCGGTCCCCGCCGCGAACGTCGCGACTGATACCTTTTTCATCATTAAATAACCTTACGGGCGTCAC
>JAHAWW010000169.1 GCA_018383375.1 Prevotellamassilia sp.
GGTAGGCCCCACACATAAGTCCGGCCCGGCGGGCGCCGTCCATTATCTCGGGAAAGCGCTCGTCGGTGAGGCTGGTGCCCTCGGTGGCTATGATGAAGGCAAATCTGAGAGGACTTCCGCCGACCACGGCTGCCGAGACTTTTTCCCAATCGATGGGGCCTTGATGATGGCTGACGTCGATTCCGCGTACGGGAAACTCGACGGGATAGTCCACCGTGCCAAAGACGCCTTGCCAAATGCGTGTGAGCGGAGAAAGGAAAAAAGCCCACAAGCCCCACAAGAGTCCGGCCACGACAATGAAGCTCACGGCCGTGCGCACTGGGGCGCTCAAGCGCAAAGCCAGGCGGGCTATGAGATGGCGGCTATTTCGGCGACGACGGCGGCGGGTCATTGGCTGGATGTGGAGTTTGGGGTGAAAGAATAAAGAGGTAAAGGGAAATAGAAAGAGGTTGAGAGAGTAAAGAAGGTAGAGAATGGTGAAGAAGGATAGGAAAGGCAGAAGTATTGCAGAGAAGGGATTGGGCCCCATTGTGTGCCGACCTTATTGGCCGGAATATTCGTGAGCATCATATTCACATACCCGGGCGACCTGGCTATTATGTTAGGCCCTTTCACGGCTTTCATAGACGCTATCCCCCTTATTGTGCCGACCTTACAGGCCGGATTTTAGAGGTTGCCGCATACCCAGGCCTGACGACCTGGGCTATTATGTTACGGCCCTTCAGGCCTTGCTCGGCCGCTCATAAGAACAATACGCCCTTACAGGCCTTGTCTGGACGCTTTATTGACTCTTCGTACCTCCCGACTTTTGCCTCTTCCCGACTCATTAATTAAATAATAAATAATACACAATCTGCCGGTGATGTGCCGGCAGACTGTGTAAAATGATGTGAGGCTTATGCCTGTTCGAGTCGGAGTGTGATGGTGGACTGGTCGCACACCTCGGTCGGACCGAAATACTGGATGGGACCGGGATAGACGAAGCAGGTGTTTTTGGCCCATTCGTCGCGGTGGGCGGCAAAGGTCTTGAAAGGTGCACCGTCGAGGCGTACAAGGGCCTTGCGAATGACGGGTTTCATTTCGCCGTGGCGACGCTCCATATTCATCATCATTGTGATGGGCACACCGCCGGCAATCCATTCTTCGGCAGGAGCCGTGGTGTTCTTGACGATGGCCATATAGCCCGTTTTGCCGTTGGCCACAAGCTGGGCGGCGCTGGTGCCGAGAGCGTAGCAATAGTCGGCGTCGTAGTTTGAAGGCGCAGCGCAACGACCTTCGTAGCCGAAGAAGTGGTGTTGAGCAGCAAACTTACCGGCAAACTTGCCTTCAGCCTTCCAAGCATCGAGCTTTTTGGCCACCATTTCAGAGAGCAGTTTTTCAGTCTCGATGAGCGACACTTGAACGTTGCCGTGGGGGTCGCGCTCCATGGTGAGCTGGCGAGCTACGGTTTCGGGCAGGCTTTCATAGACGGCGGCGTTGGCGGCAGAGAGTTTAGACAAGATCCAAGCACGCTGGTCGTCGGCGCTGACGGCTGCAGCCTCGGGCGTAGAAAGCAGGTCGTTGAGTTCGGCGATGAGGGCTTTCATGGCCGGGATAAACTCGATGAGACCTTCGGGGATGAGCACGGTGCCGAAGTTGTTGCCATCGGCAGCACGTTGTGCCACGACTGAGGCGATATAGTTTACGATGTCGTCGAGCGTCTGGTTTTTCTCTTCAACTTCTTCGCTGATGATGCAGATGTTGGGTTGGCACTGGAGGGCACATTCGAGAGCGATGTGGCTGGCCGAGCGACCCATGAGTTTGATGAAGTGCCAGTATTTGCGTGCAGAGTTGGCATCGCGCTGGATGTTGCCAATGACTTCAGCGTAGGTCTTGCAAGCAGTGTCGAAACCGAAGCTGGTTTCAATCTGTTCGTTTTTGAGGTCGCCGTCGATAGTCTTGGGGCAGCCAATCACCTGTACGCCGCAACCTTTGGCAGCATAGTATTCGGCCAAAACGCAAGCGTTGGTGTTGGAGTCGTCGCCACCGATGATGACGATGGCTTTGATATTCAGTTCGCGGATGATTTCGAGACCGGCCTCAAACTGCTCAGCTTTTTCGAGTTTGGTGCGGCCGGAGCCAATGAGGTCGAAACCGCCGGTGTTGCGGTATTCAGCCACAATCTCGTCGGTGATTTCCATGTATTTGTGGTCTACGAGACCGCCGGGACCCATAAGGAAACCATAGAGTTTGCTGTCGGGGTTTTGCTTTTTGAGTTCGTCGAAGAGGCCGCAGATGACGTTGTGACCGCCGGGAGCCTGTCCGCCTGAGAGGATGACACCCATATTCATGGGAGCATAAGTCTTTTTCTCGTTAGAAGGCACAAATTCCACGAGGGGCATGCCGTAGGTGTTGGGGAAGAGAGCTTTGATTTCTTCCTGGTCACCCACGCTCTGTGTGGGTTGACCCTCTTTGATGCTCACGTTGCCGCGCAGACCGAGAGGGAGTTTGGGCTGATAGGCCGAACGAGCAATTTGCAATGCACTTTTTTCCATAAAAGAGATAGCTGTTTGAGGTGATTTATAGATTGTTGAATATTAAAGTCGGCGTATGTGCGCTTATTTTTTTCCTTTCTTTAATCCGCAAAATTAGTGCAAATGAAGTAATTTTGCAACTCTGAGAATAAAAATCCAACTTCAGCGACTATGTTTATCCTATCAGGTCTGCACACATTTGGGGCGTATCTGCGGTTGATGGGGCGTGTGTTTTCACGTCCGGAGCGTATGCGCATCTTCTTCAAGCAGTGTCTTAAAGAGATGGCCCAGCTCGGTGTAGGCTCCATCGGCATCGTGCTGCTCATTTCGTTTTTTATCGGAGCAGTCATTTGTATTCAGATTAAGCTCAACATTCAGAGTGCATGGATGCCCATGTGGGTGTCGGGCTACACCACGCGAGAGATTATGCTGCTCGAGTTTTCATCGTCTATTATGTGCCTTATTTTGGCCGGCAAGGTGGGTAGCAACATCGCCTCGGAATTGGGCGCTATGCGCACCACCCAACAGATTGATGCGCTGGAGATTATGGGCGTCAACTCAGCCTCATTTCTCATCCTGCCCAAGATAGTGGGACTGGTGGCGATGATACCTTTCCTCGTGATATTCAGCACGACCAGCGGTGTCATCGGAGCCTATGCCACGGCCTATATTGGCCACATCATCACCCCCACCGACCTCACCGCAGGTATGCAACATGACTTCACGCAGTGGTATTTTTGGATGGGCGCCATTAAGAGCCTCTTTTTCGCTTTTATCATAGCCAGCGTGTCGTCGTTTTACGGCTATACCGTCGAGGGCGGCTCAAACGAAGTGGGCAAAGCCTCGACCAACGCCGTGGTGTCGAGCAGTATGCTCATACTTTTTTCTGATATGTTTCTCACCCAATTGCTGTCATGATAGAGATTACACAACTCACCAAATCGTTTGAAGACAAACAAGTGTTGCGTGGCATCACCAGCCGGTTTGACGCCGGAATGACCAACCTCATCATAGGTCAGAGCGGTTCGGGCAAGACGGTGTTGATGAAATGCATCGTGGGACTTTTCTCACCCACGTCTGGAGATGTCCTCTATGACGGCCGCAGTTTTGTGGCTATGGACAAGGCCGCACGCACGGCCCTAAGACGAGAAATGGGGATGATTTTCCAAAGCGCAGCTCTCTTTGACAGCATGACGGTGCTCGAAAACGTGATGTTTCCGCTCGACATGTTTTCAGACATGGCCTTCAAAGACCGCCTTCGTCGCGCACGCACATGCCTGGATCGTGTAGGCCTGCTCGACGCTGAGCGCAAATATCCCGGCGAAATCTCGGGCGGTATGCAAAAACGTGTGGCCATTGCCCGTGCCATCGTCTTAAATCCCGTCTACCTCTTTTGCGACGAGCCCAATTCGGGCCTCGACCCAAAGACATCACTCGTCATTGACAAACTCATACACAGCATCACACATGAGTATGGTATGACCACCATTATCAACACCCACGACATGAACTCCGTGTTGGGCATCGGTGAACACATACTCTATCTCTATAATGGCATGGCCGAATGGGAAGGCAACAAAGACCAAGTCATCAACACCGACAATGAGCGACTTAGCGACTTCATTTTTGCCTCCGACCTGCTCAAAAAAATGAGAGCTGAAGTGACCAAAAAGTGACGTATGAAACGAACAGCCCTCACCTCCCCGACCATACACCTATATTAATATTTTAAGACCATTCCTCACAGATGACAGCCGTCTATACCCTCATTTTGCTCATTGTTTCCAACGTGTTTATGACCTTGGCCTGGTATGGTCATCTCAAACTCCAAACCTCAGGCATCAGCACCCGTTGGCCCTTGCTCTTGGTGGTTTTGTTTTCGTGGGGCATTGCTTTGTTTGAATATATGTGTCAAGTGCCGGCCAACCGCATAGGCTTCGAGGGCAATGGCGGACCGTTCTCGCTTGTCCAACTAAAAGTGATACAAGAAGTTGTCTCGCTCATTGTCTTCGCCGTATTGGCCGGAATGATGTTTAAGGGACAGGCCCTCGGCTGGAACCATCTCGCCGCATTCGTCTGCCTCGTGGCGGCCGTCTATTTTGTGTTTATGAAATGATAGACGAAAACTGAATTGCCGCTCATAGCCCTTAGTCACAACTTTTAGTTTCTTAGTCTTTAGACTGTTAGACTCTTAGTCTTTTGGTCGCCCCAATATGTCAACAGACCCTCGCCGCCTTGAACGCCAACTGCGCCGCCATTTTTATGCCGGCATCAAGCGCTATGCACTCATTGAGAAAGGAGACTCCATTTTGCTCGGCCTTTCCGGCGGAAAAGACTCGCTGGCCCTACTCGATTTGCTCGGTGAAGCGATGAAGCGCTCCGGAAGACAGTTTGACGTGAAAGCCCTCCATGTGCGCGTGGCCGGCGTGGACTATCAGTCTGACGCCGATTATCTCACCGCAAAAGCCAAGGCAGCAGGCGTAGAAATCTATTTCGAAGAAATCAGTTTTGAACCCGACCGCAATGAGCGACGCTCACCCTGTTTCCTTTGTGCTTGGCACCGCCGCAAAGCCCTCTTTGACTTGGCACAGCGTTTGGGGTGCAACAAAATAGCTCTCGGACATCATCAAGACGACATCTTGCGCACGGCACTAATGAACCTCGCCCACCAAGGCGCTTTTGCCACTATGCCGGCACGGTTGACGATGCGCAAATTTCCCGTCACCATCATTCGTCCGCTCTGTATGGTGAGCGAAGCAACCCTCAAAGCACACGCCGAGATTGAAGGATATCAACCACTCGTCAAATTGTGTCCCCACGAAAAAGAGTCAGACCGCACACGCATCGAGACTGTGGCCGAAGCTTTCAGAGCGCTCAACCCCGACTTCAGACACAGCCTTTGGCACGCCCTCGACAGTGCAGGAAAGCTCACTGAAGGCTGAGTATGGAGAAAAAACAAAGCCCTTTTGTTTGGCCGTGCCGCTCATTTACACTAATTTTGCCAGCCGAAACATTTCGCACAATAATTATACACTATGAATATCAAATTTGAAAAAAACACCAACGTCAGCGGCGTGCTCACCATTGAGATGCAAAAAGCCGACTACGAAGAAAGCGTAAAGCAAGAACTCAAGAAAATCGGCAAAAAAGCACAAATGCCCGGTTTCCGTCCCGGTATGGTGCCCGCCGGACTCGTCAAAAAAATGTATGGCACGCAGGTGAAAGCCGAACAAGTGAACCAACTGTTGGGCAAGAGCCTCTTTGACTATATTCAAGAAAACAAAATCAATATGCTCGGCGAGCCTATCAACGCCGAAAACCACGAAGCACAAGACATCGAGAAACAAGACGACTTCGTCTTTGTTTTCGACATCGCTCTCGCTCCCGAAATCAACATCACGCTCGACGCTAACGATACCGTAGACTACTACGACATCGATGTGACCGACGAGCAGGTTGACGCCCAAGTCAAACAATATGCCCAAAGAGCCGGTCATCCCGAAGAGGCCGACACATATCAAGACCGCGACATCCTGCGCGGACGTTTGGCCGAACTTGATGCCGACGGACAAACCAAAGAGGGTGGCATCATCGTGGAGAAGGCTTCACTCATGCCGACCTACTTCAAAAGCGATGACCAAAAGGCACTCTTTGCCACAGCTAAGAAAAACGAAGTGCTCACCTTCAACCCCTCAAAAGCCTACGAGGGTAGCGACGCAGAAATAGCCGCTTTGCTCAAGATTGAAAAAGACCAAGTAGCCGATCACTCAGGCGACTTCTCTTTTGAGGTTGAAGAAATCAGTCGCTTTGTGCCCGCCGCCATCGACCAACAACTCTTCGACAACATCTTCGGTAAAGACACTGTCAAGAGCGAAGAAGAGTTTAAAAATAAAATCAAAGAAAATCTCGCCAAAGCCCACGAAGCCGACAGCGACTACAAACTCCTGCTCGACCTCCGCGCTTATGCCGAAAACAAAGTGGGCGAAGTGGAAATGCCCACCGACGTGCTCAAACGTGTGGTGAAAGCCAACAATGCCGACAAGAGCGAAGAGGAAATTGACAAGAATTTTGACAAGAGCATTGCCGAACTCAAATGGCAACTCATCAAAAAAGAACTGCTCAAGGCCAACGAAATCAAGGTTGAAGAGAAAGATATCAAAGCCACTGCCATCGAGGCTGCACGCTTCCAGTTTGCGCAATATGGCATGACTGATATTCCCGACGAGTATCTCACTCAATATGCAAGCGAAATGCTCAAAAAACAAGAGCAGGTGGAAATGCTCGCTGAGCGCTGTGCCGACAACAAACTCACCAAAGCCCTCAAAGCCAAAGTGACACTCAACCATAAGACCGTTTCGCTTGAAGAGTTCGGTAAACTCTTTGCTTAAAGCATAATAATTTAGTTTTGTAGTCTAAGAGTCGAAGGGCAATTGTCTGCACACAAAATGACAATTAACTCTTTGACTCTTATTCTCTTAAACTCTTAGTCCTTTAGGCTCTTAGTCTCAAAAAAATACAACTATGGACGACTTCAAAAAATTTGCCACTCGTCATTTAGGCATAAACTCAATGGTGCTCGACGACGTGGTTAAGGCCCAAAACCAATATCTCAATCCCTACATCCTCGAAGAGCGTCAACTCAACGTGACACAGATGGACGTGTTTTCTCGACTGATGATGGACCGAATCATCTTCCTCGGTACGGCCATCGACGACTACACCGCCAATACGCTCCAGGCTCAACTGCTCTATCTCGACAGCTGTGACCCAGGAAAAGATATTTCCATCTATATCAACTCTCCGGGCGGTTCGGTCTATGCCGGACTGGGCATTTATGACACGATGCAGTTCATCAGCAGCGACGTGGCCACCATCTGTACGGGTATGGCCGCCTCGATGGCCGCCGTGCTGCTTGTGGCCGGAAAAGAAGGCAAACGCGCTGCCCTGACTCATAGCCGCGTGATGATACACCAACCAATGGGTGGCGCGCAAGGACAAGCCTCTGACATTGAAATCACTGCCAGAGAAATTCAAAAGCTCAAGAAAGAACTCTACACCATCATTGCCAACCATTCTCATACCGACTTTGACAAAGTCTGGGCCGACTCAGACCGCGACTACTGGATGACGGCCGAAGAAGCCAAAGACTATGGGATGATAGACAAAATAATGGCGCGTAAACAAAAATAAAGTCGCGTAAACAGCATGGCTAAAAATAACGAAGAATACTGCTCGTTTTGTGGAAGGCCTGCGGCTAAAGCCGGAATGCTCATTGCCGGCGTAAATGGCCTGATTTGCAGGCAATGTGCCGAGGCAGCCTTCAACATCTTCGAACAGGAAAAGGAACACAACGCCGCCCTGCCCGACATCGACCTCAAAGACACACCCAAGCCCAAAGAAATCAAAGCTTGGCTCGACCGATATGTCATCGGACAAGACGAAGCCAAACAGTGTTTGGCCGTGGCCGTCTATAATCACTACAAGCGATTGGCCCGACAAGATAACGATGCCGAGGACGAAGTGGAAATCGAAAAGTCCAACATTGTGATGGTCGGCCCCACCGGCACCGGCAAAACCCTCTTGGCACGCTCCATTGCCCGACTGCTCCACGTTCCCTTCACTATTGTCGACGCCACGGTTTTCACCGAAGCCGGCTATGTGGGCGAAGACGTCGAAAGCATCTTGTCGCGACTGCTTCAGGCTGCCGACGACAACGTGAAACTTGCCGAGCGTGGCATTGTCTTCATCGACGAAATCGATAAAATTGCCCGCAAGGCCGACAATCCCTCCATCACGCGTGATGTGAGCGGCGAAGGCGTGCAACAGAGTCTGCTCAAACTGCTTGAAGGCACCGTGGTCAACGTTCCGCCAAAGGGTGGTCGAAAACATCCCGACCAAGAATACACCAAAGTTGACACACGCCATATATTATTTATATGTGGCGGTGCTTTCGACGGCATCGAGCGAAAAATTGCCAATCGTCTCAACACACGCACCGTGGGTTTCAATTCGGTGAGAAACGAAAACGATACCTCGCCCGACCGTCTCTTGCAATACATCCAGCCTCAAGACCTTAAGTCGTTTGGACTTATTCCTGAGATTATCGGCCGTTTGCCCGTGCTCACTCATCTCGACCCTCTCACCAAAGATGCATTGCGCGACATTCTCACCAAGCCACGCAACGCCATTATCCGGCAATATGCCAAACTCTTTGAGATGGACGGCGTGAAACTCACCTTCGACGAAGACGCGCTCGACTTTATCGTTGAGAAGGCAGACAGCTATAAACTCGGTGCACGCGGACTCCGTTCAATCGTGGAGAAAATCATGACCGATGCCATGTTTGAAGTGCCCTCGACAGAGCTCAAAACCTTCAACGTGACAAAAGAATATGCCGAAGCTCATCTCGGCAACAAGCTGCAATAACACTTGCGCACTGTTGGTGTAATAAAAAAAAGCCATTTTATTTGTTGGTTTTCAATTCTTGTTTATAACTTTGTTTGGGTAAACACTAACCTGACAACTTATGAACGGGAAAACACCTCTCAAAGACGCGCTGAAAAGATATTTCGGCTTCGATGGCTTCAAGCAAAATCAAGAAGCCATCATCCGTAGCCTGCTTGAAGGTCAGGATGTGTTTGTGCTGATGCCCACTGGGGGTGGCAAATCGCTCTGCTACCAGTTGCCAGCACTCATGATGGATGGCTTGGCCATAGTCATCTCCCCGCTCATAGCTTTGATGAAAAACCAAGTGGACACCATACGCAACGTCTGTGAAACAGACAGCGTGGCACACTTTCTCAACTCCTCACTCACCAAGGCAGCCATCAAAGTTGTACACGAAGACATTCTCACGGGTAAAACCAAGTTGCTCTATGTGGCGCCCGAGTCAATGACCAAAGAAGAGAACATTGCTTTCCTCAAAAAAACAAAGATCTCTTTTTATGCCATAGACGAGGCCCACTGCATCTCTGAGTGGGGACACGACTTCAGACCGGAATACCGCAAAATCCGACCCATTATCAACGAAATAGGTCGAGCACCTGTCATCGCACTCACTGCCACCGCCACCGACAAGGTGCGCACAGACATCAAAAAGAGTCTTGGCATAGTCAATGCCGTGGAATACAAAAGTTCGTTCAACCGCCCCAACCTCTACTACGAAGTGAGGGCCAAGACAAAAGATGCCGTCAAAGACATCATCTGCTTCATCAAACAACACCACGGCAAAAGCGGTATCATCTATTGCCTCAGCAGGCGCAACGTGGAAGAGCTCACCCAAGTGTTGCAGGCCAACGAAATTAAAGCAAAGGCCTATCACGCAGGGCTCGACCCCGCCACACGCTCACAGACGCAAGACGATTTTCTCATGGAGCGCATCGATATCATCGTGGCCACCATTGCATTTGGTATGGGCATTGACAAACCCGACGTGCGCTTCGTCATTCACTACGACATCCCCAAAAGCCTCGAAGGATACTACCAGGAAACCGGACGTGCCGGAAGAGACGGGGGAGAAGGCCTCTGCATCGCCTTCTATTCAGAAAAAGACCTGAAGAAACTTGAAAAATTCATGGAGGGCAAACCCGTTGCCGAACAAGACATCGGCCGACAGTTGCTCCGTGAAACGGCATCTTACGCCGAAACCTCAGTTTGTCGCCGCAAAGTGTTGCTCCATTATTTTGGAGAAAACTACGACAAAGACAATTGCGGCAATTGTGACAACTGTCTAAATCCTAAAACTAAAGTGGAAGCAAAAGACCTCTTATGCAAAGTCATTGAAGTCATCATTGCTACTAAAGAAGACTTCAAAGAAGATTATATTAAAGACATTCTCATAGGTCGCGCCACCGATGAAGTGTGCGCCCATCATCACGACGACATCGAACCTTTTGGCTGCGGCGACGAAACGTCAGAGCGCGTTTGGTATGCCGTCATTCACCAAGCCCTCATCGCCGGCTATCTTCAAAAAGACATCGACAATTACGGTGTGCTCAAAGTGACGGCCGAGGGCAAGAACTTCCTCAAAAAGCCCGAGTCGTTCACCATCACCGAAGACGAAGAGTTTGACGAACCAGAAGCCGATCCCATACAGGCTGGTGCAGATTGTGCCGTCGACCCTGCACTCTATCAAATGCTTGTCGACCTGCGCAAACGTATGAGCAAAGAGCTCGACATTCCGCCCTACGTCATCTTCCAAGACCAGTCGCTCGAAGCCATGGCTACCTACTATCCCCAAACCACCGACGAGTTGCAAAACATTCCCGGTGTCGGTGCGGGCAAAGCCAAACGTTACGGCGACGAATTCTGCAAACTCATACGCCGTCACTGTGAAGAAAACGACATCGAAAGCAACGAGGGCGTGCGTATACGCACCATTCCCAACAAATCAAAAATCAAACTCAATATCATTCACGGCATCGACCGCAAAGTGGCGCTCGACGACATCGCTGTGACCAATGGTATAGAGTTTGACGAACTGCTCGACGAAATTGAAGCCATCGTATGGTCGGGTACGAAAATCAACATCGACTATTTCATCGACGACTATCTCGACGAAGACCAAGTAGCCGACATCTACCAATATTTCAAAGAGTCAGAGACCGACAACCTCGATGATGCTATAGACGAACTTGGTGCAGACTACACCGAAGAAGAAATTCGCCTCGTCCGCATCAAATTTATTTCGGAAATGGCCAACTGACCAAGCGGCCATTCTCTTCGACTACAAAACAATCTCTATATGCAAAAGCCCGAAAACGAAACCAAGGAAACCAAAGCAGGACTTAATTTTATCGAACAAATCGTGGCCGGCGACCTCCAAGAAGGTAAAAACGGTGGTCGTCTCCAAACCCGTTTTCCGCCCGAGCCCAACGGCTATCTTCACATCGGACATGCCAAAGCCATCTGCATGGACTTTGGTGTGGCTGAAAAGTTTGGCGGCGTCTGCAACCTCCGCCTCGACGACACCAATCCGCAAAAAGAAGACACCGAATACGTCAACGCTATCAAAGAAGACATCACTTGGCTTGGTTTCAAATGGGGCAAGATATGTCACGCTTCAGACTATTTCCCACAGCTCTGGGACTTTGCCGTCCGTCTCATTAAAGAAGGCAAAGCCTATGTCGATGAGCAAACCAGCGAGCAGATAGCCCAGCAAAAAGGCACTCCCACACAGCCCGGAACGGCCAGCCCCTATCGCGACCGTCCCATCGAAGAGAGCCTTGCCCTCTTTGAGCGTATGAATAGTGGCGAACTGCCCGAAGGCTCCATGGTCTTGCGCGCCAAGATTGACATGGCCAATCCCAATATGCACTTCCGTGACCCGGTGATCTATCGCATCATCAACAAAGACCATCACATCACCGGCAACAAATGGCGTGCCTATCCCATGTATGACTTCGCCCATGGTCAAAGCGACTATTTCGAGGGTGTCACCCACTCCATTTGTACGCTTGAATTTGTGCCGCACCGTCCCCTCTACGACTGGTTTATCGACCAGCTCAAAGAAGGCAAAGACCTGGCCGATAACCGTCCGCGACAATACGAATTTAATCGTCTCAACCTCACCTATACCGTGATGAGCAAACGCAAATTGCTCGCGCTCGTTCAAGAACATCTTGTCGACGGCTGGGACGACCCTCGTATGCCGACCATTTGCGGATTGCGTCGCCGTGGTTATTCTCCCGAAGCCGTGCGCAAGTTCATCAGCATGATTGGTTACACCAAATTTGATGCCCTCAACGACTATGCCATGCTTGAGGCTGCTGCTCGCGAAGACCTCAATGCTCGTGCATTACGCGTCTCGGCCGTGCTCCATCCTGTCAAACTCGTCATCACCAACTATCCCGAAGGCCAGACCGAAGAGATGGAAGCCGTCAACAACCCCGAAAATCCGGCCGACGGCACACACACCATCACTTTCAGCCGTGAACTTTGGATTGAGCAGGAAGACTTCATGGAAGATGCACCCAAGAAATATTTCCGTTTGACTCCGGGCAAGGAGGTGCGCCTCAAGAATGCCTACATCGTCAAATGCACAGGCTGCAAGAAAAACGACAATGGCGAAGTCGAAGAAATCTATTGCGAATACGACCCCGACAGCCGCAGCGGTATGGAAGGTGCCAACCGCAAAGTCAAAGGCACACTCCACTGGGTGAGCGTAGCCCACAGTTTGCCGGCCGAGGTGAGACTCTACGACCGCCTCTTCTCTGTGGAAAACCCGGCTGCCGACGAGCGCGACTTCCGCGACCTGCTCAACCCCGGTTCGCTCGAAGTGCTCACCAACTGCTATGTGGAGCCCTACCTTGCCACCCAGCAGGCCACCAACTACTTGCAGTTCCAACGCATCGGCTATTTCACCTACGACAAAACCTCAACGCCCGACCACCTCGTCTTCAACCGAACTGTCGGACTCAAAGACGGTTGGTCGCCAAAGAAATAAACCACACCCACCATCTCTGAGCAGTCTCTCGACATCTTCGAGAAGCTTTTCAGTCAAATGTATTTTTTTGTAAAAACCGGTCTGAGTCACAATGGCTCAAGCCGGTTTTTTTCACAGCCTACTATAACGTGATTTTTTGCCTTTTTCCCAATCACCCAATCACGCCCTTGTAACTGCTTGACTCATTGCGAGATGCTGTGACTGAAGTCGAGGGCTCTTTCCGTCACGCTCCAATCACACACCATGCTTTGTGCGGTTACGGGTGTGCTAAAAAATATAAATCAAACAGGAGTCGTTGGGCCGTGTTTTTGAAGAAAAATGCACAAAAATACCCACAAATGGTGATAGCCCATAGATTCGGTTGTGAAGAGAAAAGTTGTAATTTTGTCGGTGAAAACGAGTATTGCAGTCTTTTAGTTGAAGCGAT
>JAHAWW010000173.1 GCA_018383375.1 Prevotellamassilia sp.
GACAGAGCCCGGCCTTTGGCGCTTCGAAATCACGGCCGCCCGCTTCTTGCGCAACATGGTGAGAGCCGTGGTCGGTACCCTGCTTGAGGTGGGTCGCGGCCGCTTGACGGTGGAGGGATTCAAGCAAATCATAGACAGCAAAGACCGCTGTGCGGCTGGCGAGTCGGTGGCCGGTCATGCCCTTTCGCTCGTTGATATTGCCTATCCCGCCGACATTTTCCTTACTGAACCGACTCTCGCGGCTGAATAAACAAGATGCAGACGAGACACGACATTTTTTTGACTTATCAAACCTGTACTTCACCTATATCACCTAAATTTTCATGAAAAACATACGTTTCTCTCTCCTCACTTTTTTGATTGCTGCCCTCATTTGCGGCACTGCCGAGGCCAAGACCAACCGGGTGGTGCGCCTCTCTGACTATGGCATCAAACCCGGCACAGACGATGGACGGTTGACTTCGCGCCTTGACAGCGTGCTCGCGCTCATCAAAGCCTCACAACGGCCCGGCGAAACCATCACGCTGAAGTTTAAGCGCGGCCGTTACGACTTTCATGCCGCCGATGCCAAGAAGCGCGTAATTTACATTTCAAACCACGACCAAGACGCGTTTAAGCATGTCGGCATTTTCTTGAAAGACTGGCAGGGTCTGACCATCGATGGCAGCGGAGCCGACTTTGTCTTTCACGGCCGCATCATTCCCATAGCTTTACAAAACACCACGCAAGTGACGCTCAAACGCTTCAGCGTGGATTTTGAGAAACCCCAAGAGGGACAGGCCGAAATCATCAGCTCGTCGGCCACCGAGGGCATCATCTTTCGGCTCACCGAAGGCCCCGACTATCGCATTACGCCCGAAGGCCGGCTTCAGTTTTGCGGCGAAGGCTGGACCAACACGCCCGTGGGCGGCATTGCCTTTGACAGCGCCACCCACCACATCCTTTACAACACGGCCGACCTGGGATTTGCCAACAAGCAGATAAAAGACCTCGGCAACCGCAAGTTTCACGCTCCTAAGTGGTGCGACACGCGCCTCGTGCCCGGCACCCGCATGGCCCTGCGCTCTTGGGCTCGTCCGTGTCCGGGACTGTTTATGGACGAATGCAGGCAGACCAAAATCAGCGACGTCAAGATACATTTTGCCGAAGGTATGGGACTCGTGGCCCAACGCTGCACCGACATTGACTTGAGCCGCTTTGGCGTGTGTCTGCGCAAGGGCTCGCCGCGCTATTACACCACACAGGCCGATGCCACCCACTTCTCGCAATGTCGTGGACTCATTCGCTCGGTCGACGGACTCTATGAGGGCATGATGGACGACGCCATCAACGTGCATGGTGTCTATCTGCGTGTGCGCGAACGCATAGACGATAATACCCTCCGCTGTCGCTTTGAGCACGGACAGGCTTGGGGCTTTGCCTGGGGTGATAAGGGCGACACAGTCTGCTTCGTGCGCAGCAAGACGATGGAGCACGTCGACGGCACCAACGTGATAGCCGAAATCAAGCCTGCCGACAAACCTCAGGTCACCGGCTGCCGCGAGTTCATCATACGTTTTGTCAAGCCCGTGGCCGCCGAAGTCACCGCGGCTGAAGGATATGGCGTGGAGAACCTCACATGGACGCCCGAGGTGGAGTTTTCGGGCAATGTCATTCGCAACAACCGCGCCCGTGGCGCCTTGTTTAGTTCGCCGCGACGCACGATTTGCGAGCGCAACCTCTTCGACCACACCTCCGGCAGTGCCATTGTGCTCTGCGGCGACTGCAACGGCTGGTATGAGAGTGGGGCCGTCAGAGACCTTGTCATCCGCAAAAACGTCTTCATCAATGCCCTCACAAGCCTCTATCAATTCACCAACGCCGTCATCTCCATCTATCCTGAGATACCCGGTTTTGGCGAACAACAACGCTATTTCCACGGCGGCACGCCCACTGCCATCAGCATCACCGACAATGTTTTCGATACCTTCGACAAGCCTGTGCTCTATGCCAAGTCGGTGGACGGGCTCGTTTTCAAGAACAACAAAATCACACACAACAACGCCTTCAAACCCTTCCACTTCAACAGTCAGACCATCAAGCTCGAACGCTGCATCCACACCGACATCCAGGTCGTGGAGTAGGAGAGAGCCTATCGGCCGCCAATGGTCTTTTTCTGTTTCGGTTTTGCGGGTTATTTTTGAGGCAGAAGAAGGATACCAGGGCCGCATATAGTCCCATTTTATTGCATTTCAAACGTTTACGGGAATAAGGAGAGCGAAAACTGTCCTTATTCCCGTTTTTTCTGTCCCTATTCCCGTATTTCTTTTCCCTATTTTGCTTCGACGAATAGGGCTTTTACGGTTATTTTTTTGCCTTGTCGGCGCAGGCGTAACGTTTTCAGAAAAAATAGCCCTTGTTTTTGTCACACAAAACCCCGTGTTATGAACGTTTGAGACCGGCCAAAGTATCATCCAAAATGTCGGGTGGCTTGTTCAAAATGACGTCACTTATCCGCCTACAAATACAGACCGGAGCAATCGGGCATCAGTCACGTCAAACAACCCGAAGAGAGGTGCAGATGTGTGTACAAGAGCAAGAGCCTAACAGCTTGGTCGGAAACTTGAGGACTCCATTTGCACGAAAACCAAAAAAAATCTTGCCACACGCTTTGTAATCAAAGAAAATACTAACTTTGC
>JAHAWW010000182.1 GCA_018383375.1 Prevotellamassilia sp.
AACAAGGAGGAAATGTCAAGAAATGGGCGGAAACTAACCTTGGAAGGGCTGAGACACCTCCGCAAATAAAAGGCATAAGCCACATCTTATTTGGCACGCTCGGCTCAATCATTGCGCCAAAACCTACCATTCTTGCGCCAATGAAGGGGATAGTTTAGCCATTCTCCCAATTTATTTTTCTCACTCAAGCTCCATTTTTGGGGTTATTTAACGCAAATCGGCCATCAAAGATGACTTTCTGCCTACTTTTGCTGTACAAAAGACTTAACGCAACCTTATCTCCCGTACTATTTGCTTCGTATGAAAAATTATACTCACGACTTACCCAAAGCGGCAAGCGTGTGGCTGTTGTGCCTATTTACGGTCTGTCAAATGGCACACGCCGGTGGGTTGACGCTCTCAAGAACGTCCCTCTCAATATCTTCTGACGAGGTCGTTTCGGCGACGTTTACCGACACCATTGCCCAACTTGCCGCTTTCAACATTCCGCTTTTCATCGTCACCACCTCCGACGGCAAAGACCCAACCTTCGACACCCTCGAGCCGCCGCCCGGCATCGTGCCCATCGGCATCACCAACAACGAATACTGCAGGGCACGCCTGGTTATGCTCATGGCCGGCGACACCGTCTACGACAGTGGCTTATTGGCGGCCGACACCGCCGGTATGGAAATAAAGGTGAGGGGTAACGCCACAGCCCGAACCAGCCCGGAGGCGCCGCCCTACCGCATCAAGCTGGACCAGAAATTCGACTTGTTTCAACGACCCGACAGCACCTTCAAAACTAAATCATACGTCCTGCTCAATAGGTTTGCCTCGAACGGCGCAGTCTATCACGTGGCCAATATTATTGGCGAAATGGTGCGCGAAGACTGGCAGCCCGACATCTGCTATTGCAACTTGATAATGAACGGCCGCTATCTGGGACTCTATTGCCTCTCCGACCCCGTCAAGGAGGGCACACACCACGTGAACATCACCCAATCGGGCTTCATTGTGGAGTTTGACGCTTATTGGTGGGTAGACCCCGAGGCCGTGTCGTTCGAGTCGTTACTCTTCGGTGGCGGCCAACGCTTCACCTTCAAATATCCCGACATAGACTATGTGCAAGAAGCACGTCTGGAAGAAATATCGTCCTATGTACACGGCTTTGAACAGGCGTTGGTCGACAGCGGCGACATCGCAGAATGGATTGACATAGAGTCGTATGCACGTTGGTTGCTCTGTCACGACATTCTCGGCACGGTTGACCCTGCCGGCTCTAACCTCTTTATGTATAAAACGACTCTCGACCCGGCCAATCCGCAATCGACGAAGATGAAGATGGGGCCGATTTGGGATTTCGACGCTTGTATGGCACAGCAAGTGGTGGGCGACGACTGGTCTTGGATACACCGCGAATATGCACGGTTTTTCTACTACGAACGACTGTTGCAGCGCAGCGATTTCCAGACGTGCTTCATCAACAACTGGGAGCGCGTGAGCAGCCGCCTGTATGACGAGGTGACAGACTCCATCGGCAAGGTGCTGGAACGCGAAAGCGAGGCCATCAACGTGAGCCGACACCTATCGGGAAAGGGCAATACGGCAGCGGAGCGTCTGCAGAGAATAAAAGATTGGCTCAGCCATCGCATCGAGTGGATAGACGACAACATCATGACGGTGTCGGGCATCGAAAACGTGGTCGGCGGCTTGTCAAATGCAGTGCGGCTCGACGTACTCGACCTCCACGGCCGACTGCTTTGTCAAACACAGCCCAACGCCGACCTCAACCACACGACACTGCCGCGAGGCTGCTATCTTTTCCGCTTCATTGGCCAAGACGGCACCATCATAAAGGCGGGCAAGTTTCTCAAGAAATAAGAGTCAACGGAAATAAGCGTCATCAACGCAACGAGGACCGCAAATCTGCGGTCCTCGTTTTTATGTGTCATTCAAAATAAGCGTCAGCACCATTAGCATTGTGGGTGTCGTGGCGGGGTGCAGCTTCTTCTTTAGGAAGATTGGCGGGCTTCTGGCCTGATTGGTCTTCAGACTGAGGCGATGCCGGGAAGTCTTCTCCAAACTCTGTGGTGGCAGCGCTGACACTGTCGCCGGATGTGGAGTCGTTGTCGGCCGGTGGCGCATAATAGGTGGATTTGTAGCTCGAAGGGTCGAGTCCGGCCGGTGGCGCACCATAGCGTTTGAGATAATGGGGTGCGAGCTGTGAGTCGTTCAACACCTTGTTCATAAACAAGCCGAAAATGGGCAGGGCCGTACGACTACCTTGTCCGAGGCGGCCTGAGCGGAAGTGTATACTGCGGTATTCGCCACCCACCCAAGCACCACCGACGAGGGCAGGGGTGACGCCGACAAACCAAGCGTCGGAGTGGTTGTTTGACGTGCCGGTCTTGCCACCGAAATCAATGCGACCATTGAAGCGTCCGAGGTATGTCGAAGCGCCCAAGGTCTGTGAAGTGCCGCCTGGGTCGCGCACACCGGCCTCAAGCATTTGCTGCATATAGAATGCCGAAGTGGCGTCGAGGGCCTGCTCTGTCTTGGGCTCGGCTTCATAGATGACGTCGCCGTCGCGGTTGACAATACGGGTCACCAATACCGGGGCTACGTGTAGACCACCATTGGCCACGGTGGCATAAGCATTGACGAGCTCAAAAAGCGACACGTCGCTCGAACCAAGTGGCAGCGAAGGCGTGTTGTCGAGTTCTGAAGTGATGCCCATCTCGTGGGCGGTCTCGATGACATTGTCGATGCCCACTTCTTTGCCCAACTTCACGGCGATGGTGTTGACACTCTGTGCGAAGGCCGAGCGCAGGGGAATGTTGGCGTTGCTGAAGCGGCCGTTGGCGTTGTGGGGTTGCCAGATGGTGGTGGTGTCGCGCTTGGCGTCATAGACTTCCTCGCGGATGTAAGAGTCTTTGAGGCGGGCATCGCTGGGTGTCCATCCTTGCTTCATAGCCGTGGCATAGACAAAGAGCTTAAAGGTCGAACCAGGCTGACGCATGGCCTTGACCTTGTCATACTCCCAGGTCTTGTAGTCAATATCGCCGACATAAGCCTTGACGTGGCCGGTGGACGGCTCCATGGCCACAAAGCCCGTATGCAGATATTTGACCATATAGCGTATGGAGTCCATCGTGCTCATTTGCTCGGTATGGCCGCCGTCATAGTCGAAGAGTTGTACGGCATGGGGCTTGTTGAGATAGTGCCAAACGGAGTCTTCACTGTCGGGGAAACGGGCGGTGAGCTGCTTGTAGTAGTTGGTCTGCCGCGCAATATTTTCAATAAACCCTGGTATGGGCTGACCTTTGGCGTCGCGCCACGGTTCGCCCAGGCCGCGCCAATGGTTGTCGAAACTGCGTTGCACCTGCTGCATCTGTTCTCTGACGGCCTCCTCGGCATATTGCTGCATACGCGAGTCAAGGGTGGTGTAGATTTTCAGACCGTCGGTATAGGGGTCGACGTCAGGACAGTTTTCTTTGATATAATCGGCCACGGCCTGACGGAAATAGAGGGCTGTGCCGTCATAGACACTCTCGACGGTGTAGTTGAGCTCGATGGGCAGGGCCTTGAGGGAGTCAAGCTGTGCCTTAGTCTGTATGGCGGCGCGTACGAAATGTTTGGCCATGTCGTCTCTGTGGGCATAGAGGTTGTCAAGCACCACATTGCGGCGCTTTAGGCTCTGCTTGGGATTAATGCGGGGATTGTAGGTGGAAGTGGCTTTGAGCATACCCACCAACACGGCGGCTTCCTCGATTTTGAGTTCGGAAGGCTTTTTGTTGAAATAGGTCTTGGCCGCGGTCTTGATGCCGAATGAGTTGGAACCGAAGTCGACGGTGTTGGCATACATAGTGAGGATGCTGTCTTTCTCGTTGCCCCACTCAAGTTGCACGGCAATGACCATCTCTTTGGTCTTCATGATGGCCAATCCCACACCGGGAATTTTGCCGAGCAATCCGGTGCCGTATTTCTTGTCGGTGCGGATTTTGAACATATTCTTCACCAACTGCTGCGTGATGGTAGAAGCACCGCGTGCTCGCCCGCCCACAGCGTCTTTGGCCGCAGCCACCATGCCTTGAAAATCAATGCCGCTGTGACTATAGAAGCGCTCGTCTTCGGTAGAGATAAGGGCCTGGAAGAAGTTCGGACTGATGTCGTTGTAGCCTACGGGTTGGCGGTTTTCAGTATAGAACTTGCCCAGAACCTTGCCGTCGGCACTGTAGATGATGGACGCCTCGGGCATGTCGGGGTGCATAATCTCGCTGGTCGAGGGGGATTTGCCGAAAAGCCAAAACAGATTGACCATCACGGCAAAGACGTAGAAGAAGAATAAGAAAATGAAGGTGCAAATCAAAACAAACAATTTGAACCACCACTTGTGTCCTTTATAGAGGCCCTTATACCAAGAGCCGAAACGGCGGACACAGCGCCATAAGTAAGCAAAAAAGGCTCCAATTCGGCGCAAAATGCCTTTTTTCTCGTTATCACTCATATTATATATTGACTAACGCCGGCGGCTTTCAGACAAAAACGTACCCGCCGACTGGGTAAACAAAAGCCCAACTGCCAGGCATGTCGGGCTATGGTTGAAAGCGAGGGCATGCCCCTTGTGAAGGGCGGTTGTATGATTTCTTGTGCAAATGTAACGCGTTCGGACGTTTCAGACCCCATTCTCAAGCAAAAATTTCGTTATGCCGTCGCTATCTTCGGGGTGAAACCAGTTTACGGAGGTGTCTTTCTGCAGCCACGTCATTTGTTTTTTGGCATAGACGCGGGTGTTGCGGCTGATTTTGTCTAAGGCCTGCTCAAGACTCCAGAGACCATCGAAATGCGCAAAGAGTTCTTTATACCCCACGGTATTGAGGGCTTTGAGGTGGCGATAGGGCAATAACCGGCGGGCTTCTTCGACGAGACCCTCAGCCTGCATCTCCCCCACCCTCGCGGCAATGCGTGAAAAAAGTTCGGCACGCTCGCGGCGAAGACCAATTTTCAAGATGCGAAAAGGTCGCTCTTTGGCCCGGCTTGTTCTGAAGGAAGAAAACGGCTTACCGGTTTGGTGACATATCTCAAGGGCGTGGACGACACGAACAGGGTTGCACAGGTCACACTCGGCGTGATAGACGGGGTCAAGTAGGGCCAATTCGGCAGCAAGTGCCTCCAGCCCTTCACGCTCAAGGCGTTGCTTCATTTGGTGACGCACCTCAGGACGGATGTCGGGCATCGCGTCAATGCCACGACAAACAGCGTCGATATAAAGCATAGACCCGCCGGAAAGGATGGCAATATCGCGCTCGGCAAACACTTGGTCGAGAACGGCCAATGCCTCGGTCTCAAAACGTGCGGCATGATAGGACGCATCAAGCCCGAGCGTGCCGACGAAATAATGCTTGACGCGGCTCAACTGCTCGGGCTTGGGGGCTGCCGTCCCTATGGGCATATCGCGGTAGATTTGCCGGGAGTCGGCATTGACTATCGGCGTGTGGTATTGCTCAGCCCGCCTGACGGCTAAGTAGGTTTTGCCGATACCTGTGGGGCCTGTGATGACAACTAAGGTCTTCAAAAATTGTCTTCGGTTATTTCAAAACCTTCGGGGTCGAAGTCTTCAGAATTGAAAGACTTGTCGCCGAAGAAAAGTTCTTCGTCGTCGATATAGTTTTCGTCGGCCTTGGCTTTCTTGCCCTTAGGCGCAACGGGTTCTTCGACGGGCATTTCGAGTTGTACGGGCGGTTCGCCACCCTCTCTGACCAGTTCGGCAGCCTCGAGATGCCGACCGGTGATGATTTCTTTGACTTGCAGGAAAAACGAGCGGCAAGAGAAGGGGTCGAAAACGTATTCGAGACGTTGGCCTTCTTCGTTAATAAACTCGCTCAACGGCGTGCGCTCCATCAGAAATACGTCTTCCTCCTCGTTGTCGGGGTCGCTGACGTCTTCGCGTGTGATTTGCACGCCACGCTCCCACTCGTTGTCGCAGACATAGAACGAAGTCATTTGGTCGTCGCTATAGTTGCAAGCAGCCAAAACGGCTTCGTTGAGGTCGAGGAAAGTGCCGTCGCTGTCGATGAGCAGTTCGCGGAAAAATCCGTCTACCTCTTCAGAAATAAACTTTATCCTATAAAGCATTGCTCGGGTTGTAAAGGGATGAGATGGTTATTTGATAATGCCGCGCTTAGACTTGGTCACAAAGTCGAGGATATAGTCAATCTCAGGACTTGGTGGCACTTGCTCGCGCACTTCTGCGAGACACTCTTCGCGCAGTTTGCCACGCTGATAAAGCAGGCGATAGGTGTTGTGGATATTGTCGATGAGTTCGGGTGAGAAACCGCGACGACGGAGTCCCACAAGATTGAGACCGCAATAGGCCACCGGCTCACGGGCGGCCATGACATAGGGCGGGACGTCTTGGCCTGTTCGTGTGCCACCGCCCACCATCACAAAGCTGCCTATGTGGCAGAACTGGTGAATGAGGACATTGGCGCTGATGATGGCGAAGTCATCGACCACTACCTCACCGGCGATTTTGGTGGAATTGCCAATGATGCAACCATTACCGACTTCGACGTCGTGGGCCACGTGCATACCTTCCATAAGCAGGTTGTTGCTACCCACTACAGTGCGGCCTTTGGCGGCTGTGCCGCGGTTGATGGTGACGTTCTCGCGGATGGGGTTGTGGTCGCCAATCTCGGCTGTGGTTTCCTCGCCTTGGAACTTGAGGTCTTGAGGGATGGCACCGATGACAGCACCGGGAAAAACGACGTTGTGACTGCCCCTGCGCGTGCCGCTAAGCAGCGTAACGCTGTTCATCAGTTTGTTACCGTCGCCGATGACGACATTTTTGTCGATATAGCAGAAAGGACCGATTTCGCAATTATTGCCAATGACGGCCTCTTCGTGTA